>WTHE01000722.1:10700-11801 GCA_011523315.1 Candidatus Binatota bacterium | reverse complement strand
CCCTTATGGCGTCCGGCGGCCGAAACCGCAAGCCCTGTTCGCCCCCGCAACCCTTTACCCTGGCTGACGAAGCGGTTAAGCTGGCCGGCGCGGAGGAACAGCATGGATTTCAACTTTACCCCCGAAGAGGAAGCCTTTCGTCAGGAAGTCCAGACCTGGCTACAGGCCAATTTGCCCGAAGGCTACGATCCGCAGCACTTCGACGATATCGATGTCGACGCCCGCTTTGAGTATCAACGCGCCTGGCAAAAGACCGCCTCCGAGGACGGCTGGGTCGGCATCCACTGGCCCAAGGAGTACGGCGGCCGCGGGGCGAGTCTGATGCAGATGTTCATCTACAACCAGGAAATGGCCAAGGCTCACGCGCCGCGTTTTGCCAACACCCTGGGCCTGATGATGGCCGGCCCGACCCTGATCCACTGGGGCACGGACGAGCAAAAAAAGGCCCATCTGCCCAAGATTCTGTCCGGGGACGAAATCTGGTGCGAGGGGCTGTCGGAACCGGGCGCCGGCTCCGACCTGGCCTCAATGCAGACCCGAGCTGTTGAACAGGGCGACTATTTTGTGGTCAACGGCCAGAAAGTCTGGACCAGCTTTGCCCACCGCGCCGACTACATCCAGCTGTTTGTGCGCACCAATCCGGACGCCCCCAAGCACAAGGGCATCAGCTGTCTGATGGTCGATATGAAGACGCCCGGCCTCAGCCTGCGGCCGCTGGTGCAGATGACCGGCGACGCCGAGTTCAACGAGGTCTTTTTTGAAGATGTGCGCGTGCCCCGCACGAACCTGATCGGCCCCAAGGACGAGGGCTGGAAGGTGCTGGTCACCACCCTGATGCACGAGCGGGCCGGAATCGGCAACGAGCTGCCCGTCCACCGCCATCTGGCCGAACTCATCGATCTGGCCAAAGAACTTGACCTGAACGGCAGACCGGCCAGCCAGGACCCTGCGGTGCGCCAACAGCTGGCCCAGTTCTCGATTGAGTGCAAGGCCATCACCTATAATATGTTCCGCAGCCTCAGCAAGCGCGTACAGGGCAACCCGCCCGGCCCCGAAGGCTCGGTCAACAAACTGGCCGGCTCGGAGCTGAACATGCGGCTG
>WTHE01000722.1:0-10600 GCA_011523315.1 Candidatus Binatota bacterium | reverse complement strand
ATCACAATGGGGAAACTTAACGGAACAGTTGCCGTTGTCGCTGGTGGGGAAGAAAAATCCGTGGCCCTGATGCACACCACATACGACCCACCGGCACAGACCGCTGCCCTGCCGCCGGCGTTGGCGAACATGAACAGCAATGTGCTGGATGACGCAATCTTGAAGAAGCTGGTCGATCCAGACATCTACTACGCGTTTGCGCGCTGTCGGGCGACTGGACTGCCGATGGACAAGGCGGACGCGGACGCGCTGGCGAAGTCCATCCGGGAGTGGGCCCAGTCGAAGGGGTGCATCGGGTATTCGCACTGGTTCTCGCCGCTGCGAGGACCGATGCACGGGGAGAAGCTCGAGACGTTTGTGGCGGTGGATTTCGCGACCGATCGGTTAATCATTAACCTGACCGGCTCCGAGTTGTTTCAGACCGAGACTGACGGGTCGTCGTTTCCGAACGGGGAGTTACGCGAAACACATAAAGCGGCGGCCTACATCGGCTGGGACACCGGCTCTCCGCCCTTCGTCTATCGGGAGACGCTGTATATTCCGTCCGCCTTCGTTTCCTGGACCGGCGAGGCGCTCGACCAGAAAACCCCGCTGTTGCGCGCCGACCTTGCGGTCGACGAGCAGAGCCTGCGGCTGTTGCATCATCTCGGCGACACCGACACCAAGCAGGTCGTGTGCAATGTCGGTTGGGAGCAAGAGTTCTTCCTGATCGACCGGGAAAAATACTTAGCCCGGCCGGACCTGGTGGCCACGGGACGCACGCTGCTAGGAGCCAGGCCGCTGCGCGGTCAGGAGCTATCGACCAACTATTTCGCCAGACTGTCGCCGCGGGTGAACCGCTACATGGCCGAGGCGCGCGAGAAGATGTGGGAGCTCGGGATTTCGATCCACTGCACTCACAACGAAGTCGCGCCGGCGCAACATGAGATCTCGCCGATCTTCAATCTGGCCAACCTCGCTGCGGACACCAATATACTGGCAATGGATGTGCTCCGCGACCTGGCGTTCGACCACGGTTTCGCCATCCTGTTCCACGAAAAGCCGTTTGCCGGCATCAACGGCAGCGGCAAGCACAACAACTGGGGCCTGAACACCGACACTGGGGTCAACCTGTTCGTGCCGGGGGACACCGAAAACGACAACCGGCGCTTCATCGCGTTTGTCGCAGCCCTGCTGCGCGGGGTGAACAAGCACGGCGACTTGCTGCGGTGCGGGGTGTCGACCGCCAGCAACGATCACCGGCTGGGAGCGCAGGAGGCACCGCCGGCGATCATCACGCTCCACCTCGGCGAGCGCCTGGAAGCGCATGTGAAGCAGGTCGCCGAGGGCGGCAAATTCACTGCATACGAAACGCAGCACAAGCAGATTGAGATATCGGCGCCAGTGGCCGACATCCGGGCCAGCCTGGAAGACCGCAACCGTACCGCGCCCTTTCCCTGGTGCGGCAATCGGTTCGAGTTTCGGGCGGTGGGCGGAAACCAGCATATCGCCTTCCCGCTCACCATGGTCAACGCGGCGCTGGCGGACAGCCTCAAGCATATGTGCGATGAGATCGAAGCCGGCAAGGAGGCCGACCAAGTCATCCGTGAAACCATCAAACAGAATCAGGGCGCCCTTTTCAGCGGAAACGGCTACTCCGAGGAGTTATACGCGCACGCCGAAAAATCCACCCTGATCCACCTGAAGAGCAGCCCCGAGGCATACCAGGCACTGACATCGGCCAAGAACATCAAGCTCTTCAGTGACTTGGGTATCTTCAACGAACGCGAAATCGCAGCGCGTCAACACATCCTTCAAGAGGCGTACACGACGGAGCTTTGGATCGAGGCACGGACGCTTCTCAATATCCTGCGGACCCTGATCATTCCCGTCGCCATTGAGGATGCCCGTGTGGGCACCGAATCTGGCTACTCGTCCAAGCTATTCGACGAAAAGGCGAATCTCGTTCAGCAATTGCTCACTGAAACCGACAAACTCGCCGTGGCGTTCGACGAATTCCCCGACGATGATCCCGCGCAATCGGCGTCTTACGCCCACGAAACCGTAAAACCGCTGATGCAGTCCGCGAGGACCGTGGCGGACCGGCTGGAGGCGCTGGTGGATGGCCGCCTCTGGCCACTGCCGACCTATTCCGAGATGCTGCACGGGCATCAATGACATGGGGAGAATGCGTGGGACGGCCGGCCGTCGTGCTCGTTAAGGCCGCCCTGCGGTCTCGTTTATTGAGGATAGATCGGGAGCCCCCGGCAATACAGAAGAAGATATTGGGCGAGAGAGTGCTCGAACTGTCATAAGCTGATAGGGGCAAGGTGTCCCCACACAGTCAGGAAAAAGGAGGCATGATAATGGGCAAACTTGACGGAAAAGTTGCAGTCGTGACCGGCTCGGGCCGCGGCATCGGACGCGGAATCGTCACCCTCATGGCCAAAGAGGGGGCCAAGGTCGTCGTCAATGACCTCGGCGCCAGCGTGGACGGCGAGGGCCAGGACACCGGTCCGGCCCAGCAGGTGGTGAACGAGATTACTGCGGCCGGCGGCCAGGCTGTGGCCAACACCAACAATATCGCCACCGTCGAGGGCGGCGAGGCGCTGATCCAGACTGCGGTCGATAACTTCGGCAAACTGGATATTCTGGTCAACTGCGCCGGGATTCTGCGCGACCGCATGATCTTCAATATGAGCGAAGAAGAGTGGGACGCGGTGGTCGCGGTCCATCTGAAGGGTCACTTTTGCACCATTCGTCCGGCTTCGGCTCTGATGCGCCAGCAAAAGGGCGGTCGCATCATCAATTTTTCGTCCGGCTCGGCCCTCGGCGCACCCGGCCAACCCAACTATGCGGCCGCCAAGGCGGGCATCCTGGGGTTGACCTACAGCTGCGCCAACGCCCTCAAGAAATACGGCGTGACCTGTAACGCCATCCTGCCCGGTGCGGCGACCCGCATGACCGACACCATCCCGGCCAATTTTGCCCAGCAGATGGGCTTGACCGAGAGCAGTGAGACCGCTCAGGAGCAGGCCAGCCCCATGGACCCGGCCAATGTCGCCCCGATTGTGGTCTTTCTGGCCAGCGACGACGCCCAGGAGGTGACGGGCCAGGCGTTTGGCGCCAGCGGTTACCGGATCTCCGTCTACACCCATCTTGAGCCGGAAAAGACAATTTACAGCCCGGGTCCGTGGGACCTCGACCATCTGTTCAAGGTGTTCAAGGGCACCCTCGGCTCTCATCTGAATCCGCCGCGTATGCTGTAGCGCGCACGACGCTTCCCAGCGCCGACGTTCTGCCCCAGGGTGGACGGGGTGATGCATCCTCGCCTGTCTGAGCAGCAAGATGAGGATGCATCACATGCTCATACCCTTTTTTGAAAGGAAACACACAATGACACGTCCAATCTGGAGCACGAGTGCGCTTGTCATGGCGCTCCTCATAGCGGGCTGGAACGCATGGGCCGAGGATCAGGCCGCCGGCGCAATGACGATCGCCGACGGCAGACAGGTCTCACTGGAATACACCTTAACTCTGGGCGATGGCACCGAGGCCGGCACCAACGTCGGGCAGGAGCCGCTGGTCTATATCCACGGTAGAGGCGAGTTGGTCAAAGGACTGGAACAGGGACTGCTCGGCCTCAAGGCCGGCGACACAAAAAAAATCGCGGTGTCTCCCCAGGACGGCTACGGCGAGGTTGATCCCAGCCGCACCCAGCAGGTGCCGCTGGACAGAATCCCCGAGCAGGCGCGCAAGGTCGGCGCCCAACTCCAGGGCGTGGGGCCGGACGGACGGATACGGTTTGCCAAGATCACCGCGCTTGACGACACCAACGCCACGATTGATACGAACCACCCTCTGGCCGGCCAGGAGCTGACCTTCGATATCACCGTCCTCACCGTCGAAGAGGGCGGCAACCGCATAGAGATGCCACCCGCCATCACGGTTCCCAGCCAACCGGAGCAATAGCCGGTTCAGCAGGAACCGGGATCAGAACCACAACGAAACTGAAGAGCCTTAATCCTGACAGAACATAAGATCGGAAAAGAACTATGAGTGATGCTCCCATATGTCCTGTCTGCCAGAACGCTGAAGGGGGTTCATGCCAGCGTTTCCCGATACACAACATGGATGCCTCCACATTCCAATGCGACGTATGTGGGCAGTACGAAGCCAGCGGATTGATTGAGCTCACCAGATTTCCATCCTTAAATTCGATGCAACGAGCGCTCCTCTCTCATCGCCTTCGTATGAAGTCGTCCAGGGGAGAACCTTTCAGGACAACACCCGAGTGGCTGGATGATCTTTTCTCAAACGGGAGCCTACCAAGCCCCGCCTTGCAAGCGGCGAATCTCGCTCGCTTCGCCGGTGATGATGTGACTCGTTCAGGTGAGCCAATCGCTCTGCTGCCCATCGGCATCCATGCAATCATTGGAGCCCCGAATCGTAATACCGTCATCCGGTTAACAAAGGAACTAGTGGAGCGACAAGTTCTTACGGCCGACCCCCTTGGAACCGCCGTCAGCACTGATCCGGCTACAGGACATCCTCGTCAAGAGTTTACCAACATCAGTCTCACTCTCGACGGATGGGAACGGTATGAGGCAGAAAAACGTGGACAGTTCGAGGGGAAATACGGCTTCATCGCCATGCAGTTCAATGACCCTGAACTCGACCCTTTTGTGGAGGACGTTGTAAAGCCTGCGGTAAAAGAGGGTATTGGTTATGACCTTGTTGACATGCGTAACGTTACGCAGGCCGGAGTCATCGACAACATCATGCGAACCCAGATCAGGGATGCGGCGTTCGTGATCGTTGACCTTACGCACGACAACCCAGGAGCCTACTGGGAGGCGGGGTATGCCGAAGGGCTAGGCAAGCCTGTCCTCTATATCTGCGAGGAAACGAAGTTCGAGGAAGCGAGAACCCACTTCGATACCAATCACTGTACGACAGTTACCTGGTCTAGAGATAACGCTGATAATTTCCGGCAAGCATTGATCGCCACGCTACGCCGCTCGCTCAATCTGTAAACTTGACCTGGAGTGAGTCCGGTAGGTCGGATTAGCGGAGCGTAATCCGACACTCTGCACGGCAATCACCCTCTCCCGCTTCGACCTCTCAGCCAGTTCTGCACCTTGAGTCCGGGTACGCGAGAGAACTCGCGCACGTTGTCGGTGACGACAACATACCCCAGCGCGAGCGCGTGGGCAGCGATGAGCATGTCATTCGGACCTATGAGCTGCCCCCGCTTTTCCAGGTGCGCGCGGAGTTCTCCATAGCGCTGATCTGCCGGTTCTTCGAGAGGCAGGATTTCCAGGCGAGAAAGAATCGCCTCCAGCTGAGTTGTGAGCCGCTCGGAGCCACGTTTGAAAGCGCCGTACCGTAATTCGCCCGCCACCAGAATACTGGTGCAAATACTTTTTTCCCCTTCTTGCGCAATTCGCCTCGCCACCGTCCCCCGGGGATGGCGCACCAAGTCGGAGAGGATACTGGTATCCAAGAGGTAGCCGGGACCCGGCATCAGAATCAAAGCTCCGTATCATCTAGCGGTGGTAAGGCTTCATCCACGTCTGGAAAAGCCTCGTCAAGCGGTTCCAAGGTCGCGAGCAAGGCTAGCAGCCGGCCTTTCCTGACCGGCTCAACGATTAAGCGGTCTCCCTCCTTATGGATGGTGGCCTCATCGCTCTCCAATTCGAACTCTCGCGGAACACGCAACGCCTGGTTACGGCCATTTCGGAATAGACGAACTTGTCGCTTCGAAGGCATGGTCACCCCCTCTCACTTTAAAGCATATGCCATAGCATATGCCACGGACAAAAGTGCGTCAAACTACGTTTTTGCGCAGTCGAAGTGGTCTGCCTGCCGAGAATACGTGAAGGTTCCAGCGCTCGGCGGACTGTCAACGCCGTCACGACGACAGTGTTTCAACTGCGTCCCGAGGCGTTCGGCGCAACCGGCCCCAAATACGATCAAGCCAGTTGTCTCGTTCATCCGGGGACACTCGGTCCCAGCCTAAAGTGAGTATGGCTTCTGAGCCACAGTAAGGACAGTTGCCCTGAGGAATACTGGGGAATGATTCCTCACACTCCTGACACTGGTAGGCGCAGGTCTCCTTCTTCCACATCCGCTCCTCCTCTCCACGAACCCGCGCGGTCTATTCGCCGCGTTTGTCGGACAGGCCGTAGAGAGCCAGTTATAGCATCTTTTTTCGGATCGTGCGAAGCCTGCGACAATGGGTGGTAGTGCGCCATTCCGAAACCTTTGCTCTCTGTTCGTCTGGAGTGTCCCCATACCCCTTTCTCCTTTCGGAATTTCCCAGCTGAGGTCTTCGATATAATGCCCTTTGATATCGGAATTGCCTCGTGTAAGGTCTTTTCTGGCGGTTCTGAGGAGCGCTGATGTATTGCGTACTATCCCTGTGGGTGTTTGGCCTCGTGGCGCTGGCTGCGGCGGCACAGGCCCAAGGCGTGCTGGAGATTCCTGGTGACGGAGGCAAACTGTCGGGGATTGGACTCATCGCGGGCTGGAAGTGTGAGGCCGGGACGCTGACGGTCCGCCTCGATGGTGGGGAGCCCCTGCCCCTGACCAGCGGGCAGCGCCGTGACGATACCCGAGCGGTGTGCAGCACACCCCACACCGGCTTTCATACCGCCATCAATTGGGCACTCCTCGGCGATGGCGCACACACGGCCGTGATCTACGATGATGGCGTGGAGTTTGCCCGCAGCACGTTTGCAGTGGCGACCACGGGGGAGGAGTTTGTGACAGGGGCGAGCGCTCGGGTCCGGGTGCCGGATTTTCCCGCGCCCGGGGAGAGCACGCGGTTTGCCTGGAATGAGAGGACACAACACCTGGAGATGGTGCAGGCGCCTCAGGGAGAGGAACCGGGCACGCGTATCCAGCATGTGGTCATCGTCTGGCTCAAGGACCCGGCCAGTGTCGAGGCGCGCCAGCAGGTGATAGCGGCCTCTTATCGTTTTACTGAGATTCCCGGCGTCCTGCGCGTCAGCGCCGGGCCGAGCGTACCGAGCGCGCGGGCCGTGGTTGACAGTTCGTACGATGTCGGGGTGGTCATTACCGTACGGGACCACGCTGCGCTGGCCGCCTATCTGGAGCATCCCACACACAAACACGCGGTCCAAGAGGTGTTAGGGCCGTTGGCACGAAAGATCGTCGTGTACGATTTTGTCGTCGCAGCGCCGGAGTAACGCAACCGTGCAGGAATCAGTTGAGCCGTTCGTCGCGCCGCCAGGCACGACAGGAATACTGGTGTTGGCAAGACAAGCTGACCCGGCGGGGAAAGGCATTGCAGTCCGTGGCCAATACGATGGCCGCTCACTCGACGGACCCACAGAAAGAGCGCCCCGCCCATGATGGCCGCCGCGTGCGGGCTGTTCGGGCGCTTCTGACCTTGTGGTCCTCTCGGCATCGTTTCCTCATCCTGAGTGAGCGGGGCACTCACGCCGCCCCCACAATCCCCCGCGCCTTCAGGCCGGCCAGGAACCGGGCTTGATCTCGGTTGCCTTTGAGACTGTTACGGAGAGAGCATGGGTGAACAGAAACCGAACTGGGTCGCCAGGCAGGCGGCGTGTCAAATTGACGCGGTATTTGAGGACCTCCTCAAAGCTGTACAGCAAGACGTAGACGCGATGAACGCCCTGCCTGCTGAGCGGCGGAGACACCGCCACTATGTCTATCAGCAGCAGCACGAGCGAGGGGCGGTCGTTTTCTGTACAGACCAGGACGGCACTGAGCTTGTCACCAAGTACAATGTCAATATCCCCGTGTCGGTTATCTTTGCGAACGCCGCCGACACTTCCTCCATACAGATCCACCAGAACTTAATCCAGCGTGTGCGGGATAAGGATGTCACGCTCAGCTGGAATACGGAGACCCTGTCCTGTGGACTCATTTGGGACGGGAAAGAAGACCGCCGGCTCGAAGTGTGGCAAGTGAGCCAAAAGGCGCTCGGCCCGCTGTTTTTTGACACGGACGACGATGAAGTGTGACCTGCCGGAGGCGGATCGAGCCTGCCTGACACGGTCCCGCCCTCCCTTGCGGGCTGAGAGGCTGAATTGAGGTGGAAGAAAATCAAGGAGTTACAGGCTGAGAGCGGTCCGGCGCACCTGAAGAATTGTAGGGAAAATGGCCGTGCGATCCAAAGACTATTCAGCGTGATCGGCACCGCGAGGCGGGCGGCTGTGTCGCTGCGCAGTCAGGGCTTGATCCGCAGCCCACTGAGCAATGCCAGCAGGGCGTGCTCGATTTCTGCCCGGGCTGTTCGCTTATCGTCTGCACGGGCGATGTACAAAGCCCCCAGTCCGAGGCTCCCATCAATCAGGTAGGCCAGCGGTTCAATCGGTTGCTCCGCACAATACCCCCGACTGATCAATACCGCGAGACTCTGGCGAAGGAGGTCCAGCCCTGTCTGGGAAGGCCAGTCCGCCCCGAGGACGATTGGCCCGTCAGTATACAGGATGCGCTGAATGTGCGGGGTATTGCACTGATCGAGAAAAGCGTGGAGACCGGCCATAATACGCTGCCACTCATCGCCCTCAGCCTGCTCCATGCTCTGCGCCACGGTGGCCAGCATAGCCCGGTCCGTTGCGGAAAAAACAGCGCGGAAGAGACCGACTTTGTCTTTGAAGTGGTGATGCAGCGCGCCGGTTGTCACCCCGGCCCGTTCCACAATGGCTTCGGTCGTCGTGTCGCCATACCCCCGCTCGGTAAACAGCTCACGGGCTGCGGCTATCAGGGCGGCCTGTGTCTCCTCGGATCGTTCGGCATTCGTGCGGCCAGTGGGCACCTTTTCCCTCCTTCTTCCTTTGGACAACGCGGCAATGGCGGATGAATCGGGCGCGGGCGGACGGCTGAAGAGGACGGCTCCAGTATTGATGCCCTCCTCTGTACTGGCCGCTGGAGGGGCTGTCAATTGGGAGGTAGCCGGTCTGCGTGGCCACCACATGGCGCCTTCTGCACAGGGTACACAGATTCTCTGACGTATTATTGCTGAACAGGCACGTCGGGTCGGCCCCCAGCGCGTTTCTGTTGTGGCAGGAGAGCACGCCTTTGCGTAGCAGCGGAACCCACACCTGTGCTAAGGCTTGGTCCTGATCCTGAGAGACGCCGCAGCACCGCCAGCCGGGGGCATCTGAGAGACCCGTACAAGCAGCACCGCTGGTCGCAGTGGCGACGGCAGACCTGGCGCGAACATGACAGAAACGATCTCCCTGCCAACCTGGGTCGTGGTGGCGGCCGCTGCCCTGGTCGTGTGGGCAGTGCTCGACCGCCTGCTCGTGCCCAGTACCCGCTGGCTGTTCCGCCGACGCGCCAGTCGGGTGATCGACGAACTCAATACCCGCCTGCCCCTGCAAATCCCGCTGTTCCAACGGACCAAACGCCAGGTGCTGATTGATCGCCTGACATCCGACCCCGAAGTGCTGGAGGCAGTCGAGGCCGCAGCGCAGCAGTCCGCACGGCCGCGAGAAGACCTGCTGCGTGAGGTCGCGCGCTATGCGCGGGAGACTGTCCCGTCGTTCAACGTCTACATCTATTTCCGCCTGGGCTATCACCTCGCCCGGCGCCTGCTGCAAGTGCTCTATCGCGTCCGCCTCGGCTATGCCGACGACGCAGCGCTGGCCCGCATCGCGCCCAACGCGAGCGTCGTGTTTGTGATGAACCACCGCAGCAACGCGGATTACCTCCTCGTCGCCTACCTGGCTGCGCCGCGCGCCGCCTTGAGCTATGCGGTGGGCGAATGGGCACGGACCTGGCCCCTCCAGTCCTTGATTAAAGCGCTCGGCGGGTTCTTCGTGCGGCGGGACTCCGAGAATCCGCTCTACCGTCGCGTGTTGGCGCGCTACGTACAGATGGCGACCGCCGGCGGGGTCGTGCAGGCATTCTACCCCGAGGGCCGCTTTACCCGCGATGGGCGTCTCGGCCCACCCCGACTCGGCCTGCTCAGCTACATGGTCTCAGCCTTCGACCCCCAGGGCGAGCGCGACCTCGTGTTCATTCCGGTGGGGATCAATTACGACCGGGTGCTGGAAGATCGCAGCCTGGTGCGTGAACTCGACCCACAGGCTCTGCCCCGCAGCCGGACGTACACGGTCGTCACCTTTCTGCGGTTTCTTGGCCACCAGGTGAAACTGCTGCTGGCGTGGCGCTGGTATCGCTTCGGGTATGCCTGTGTCACCTTTGGCACGCCGCTTTCCCTGCGCGCCTATACCGCCCGCACCCAGACCGATTTCCGCCGGCTGGACGCAGCGCCGCGGGTTGCGGCCATCGAGCGGCTGGGCCGCGAAGTGTTCGGCGCGATTGCCGCCGCCGTTCCGGTCTTGCCGGTGCCGCTCATCGCGACCGTGTTTGTTCACCATCCTCACACCGCCCTGAGCGCCCTTGAGATCAAGGCGCACGCCCAGACCCTGATCACCGCCCTTGAGCAGCACGGGGCCTATGTCCATATCCCGCGGTCAGACCACGACTATGCGACCAGCGTGGGGTTGCGGATGCTGGTCCTGCGGCACGTGGTGCAGGAAGCGGACGGACTGTACCGCGCGCACGAGGCCGAGCTTGACCTGCTGCGCTACTACGCCAACTCGATCGCGCACTTCCT
>WTHE01000224.1 GCA_011523315.1 Candidatus Binatota bacterium | reverse complement strand
GCCAGAGCAAGATCACACGGAGGGAGCCATGTCAGAACTGAACGAGTACAACAAGCAGGTCATTGCCGAATTTCGGGCCAACGAAGGCAAGGTCGGCGGGCAGATGGAAAACATGCCGGTGATACTGCTGACCATGACCGGGGCCAAGAGCGGCCGGACAATCACCAAGCCGCTGGTGTATACCACCGACGGGGAGCGGATTGTGGTCATCGCCTCTTTCGCCGGCGCGCCCCACCATCCGGGCTGGTACCACAACCTGGTCGCCAACCCCGAGGTGACGCTCGAAATCGGCACTGAGCGCTTTCGGGCCAGGGCGGAGGTGACGAGCGGCGAGGAACGCCAGCGGCTGTTCGACGCCCAGGCAGCCCAGATGCCGATTTTTCACGACTACCAGAAAAAGACCAGCCGCCAGATCCCGGTCGTAGTCTTCAACCGGCTCGACTGATACGCCGGGGCGACGCGCGTCGCCCCGTCCCCCCTATCTGCGGTCAACGAATACCCGCTCCTTGGCGACCCACATGGCCGAGCGCGGGAAGTCGATGAAGTAGGATTCGTCCTCGACCGCGACCTGCATAGCCCGCTGACCCTCGGGCGTCGTCCCGACTGCGGCCAAATCAGCCCGGTCGAACCAGGCCTCGGCGTGGCCGGTGTAGGGCGCAACCGCCGTCCCCCGGCTGGCCCGCAGCTGAGCCTCAATCTCGTCCTCGAAGCGGTGGACTTGCAGGTAGCGCTTCATCCGCATGCCGGACGCCACCCCCCGAATCAGCGGGCCGTGGTTGGTGCGCCAGTACAGCTGAGCCTCGTCGAGGCTGAGCGTGTCGGGATGGCGTAGACAGAAGAACAGCTTGAGCAGACCGCTGTTCTCGCGCGCCACCAGCTCTTCGGGAATCGGGTTGACCTGGGGGTATTCATACGCCAGCCACAGCGGCGACTGGGTCAGGTCGATAAACCGGGCTTCGTCCTCGACCAGTTCCTGGGCTGCGGCGCGGCCCGCCTCGGTTCCGAAGGTCCCGATCAGGGCCTCACGGTTGGTCCACCACACCTCGGCCACGCCGTCATACACCGGCTCCATGCCGCCGCGCGCTCCGGCCAACTGGTCGTTGATCGGATCGTCCAGGGTGTGGACCTGCACATACCTGTGCATGGCCAGGGCAGTGGCGTGTTTGGCCACCAGCGGGCCGTGCACCTCACGCCAATACTGCTGGAACTCGGCCCGCGACATGCCGGGCTTGCGACGCAGGACAAACGTTAAGCGAATCATGCCAAGCCTCCTTGTGTGGTGCCGCCTCACTTGGGCGGAAACGGTGCAGAAAAGCCGTCGCTGAGCTGGCGTTGGGGCCACAGAAACTGGAGGCTGATGCGCTCGATCAGCCATTCGCCGTCACGCTTGCGGTAGGCGTCGTCATACACCCCGAACCACTCGACCGGATTGGCCGCCGGGTCGGTGTGGGTCAGCACGTCTATGAGGTACGACCGGCCCACTGCGGTCGTCGGGCTGGTCAGCTCGACCCAGTGGTTGCCCGTGTTGTGCAGGGAGCCGAACTCGGACTGGATCTGCTCGCGGAACACCTGCGCGTAGTTGTGTCTGATCGTCTCCCGGCCGTGCCACTCGCCGTAGGGTCCGAACTCGCACACCGCATCCTCGGTGAACAGCGCCGCCAGGGCGTCGATGTCCCCGCTGTCCAAAAGGTGGGCGTACAGGTTCCTGAGCTTGCGGATGGCCTCGACCTCCAGCAGTTCGCGCAGCTTCTGAATCTCTTCGTAGCTAAACGGCATTTCTTCAGGCATGTCATCTCTCCGTGTTACACACCTCAGCGGGTGTAGTGCAGCTTCAGGCCCGGTCGGGGCCAGTCCATGGCGACGAGGCTGCCCAGGCCGGTCAGGGTGATATAGGCCGTTCTGAGGTCCGGCCCGCCAAAGCAGATATTGGTCGTCAGCGGGTCGGGGGTGGGCAGGTGTTCGACCGACGCGCCGTCGGGCGAGATCACGCTGATACCGCTGGTCATCAGGGTTGCCACGCACACATTGCCCGCGCTATCGACCGCCATCGAATCGAGCAGCTGGTAGCCGGGCAGGCCGGCCAACAGCTTGCCTCCGCCGGGCCCGGTCAGCAGCTGGCCGTCCCCGCCGTCCGTATCGGCAAATTCTCCGGGTCCGGACAGCTCCCACTCCCACACCCGGCCCTCGAAGGTCTGGGCGACATACAGCCTGGTGTCGCCGGGCGCCAGACCAACGCCGTTCGGGCCGTCAATCGGATGCACCATCTCGGTGATCGACGAGCCGTCCGTCTTGGCGTAGTACACGCCGCCGCGATCCTTGCTGCGCTCCTGGACCTTGCCGAAATCGGTGAACCAGAACCCGCCTGCGGCATCAAAAACCAGGTCGTTGGGACCCCGCAGCCGATGCCCGTCACACTCGGTATACAGGGTGTCGGCCGCGCCGGTGGTGATATCAACCCGCTGAATACTGCCGCCCGTATAGTCGTCCGGCAGACCTTCTGCGGGAATGAGCTTCCCGTCAACCTCGGTCATCTTGAGGCCACCGTTATTGCACACGTACATCAGGCCGTCCGGACCGACCGCCGCCCCGTTGGCCGAGCCGCCCAGCTCGGCGACCACGTCTTTTGTCCCGTCCGGCCGGACCCGCACCAGCCGGCCGGTTTGCAGCTCGGTGACGATGACGCTGCCGTCGTCCATGGCCACCGGTCCCTCCGGATACAGCAGGCCCGAGGTAATTTCCCGTAATTCTGGCATACGCTCTCTCTCCTTTATTCCGCTTCCAGCGCGTCGGACAGACGCACGAAGGCGTTAAAAAAATCTTCCTTGAACTCCTGGACCAGCGCGCCGGCCGACATCTGACGGTTCATCAGCCCGACCCCCTGGCCGACCCAATAGGTGGCCAGCTGTTGTGCGCCCGCATGGCCGCCCTGGGACAGCTTGTCAACCTCGCGCAGGGCCGGCTCGGTAACCAGCGACTGGAGCGGCATGGGCAGCGGCGCCGGGCTGGCCTCGGCCTCCCAGGCGTCGGTCCAGGCCGACCTGAGCTGGCGGGAAGGCTTGCCGGTCCGGGCTTTGGAGCGCACGGTATCGCGCGAGGAGGCGGCCAGCATCTTGTCCTTGACCACCGGGTTGGTCTCGGCCTCGCTGGTCGTCAGCCACACCGAGCCGGTCCACACCCCGGCCGCCCCCATCGCCATGCAGGCGGCCATCTGGCGGCCGGTCACAATCCCCCCGGCGGCCAGGATCGGGATATCCCGGTAGGGCTGAATCGCCTCATGAATTTCAGGGATCAGCACCAGCGTCGACACCTCGCCGCAGTGGCCGCCGGCCTCTCCGCCGGCCGCCACCAGCAGGTCAACCCCGGCCTGGACCTGGCGGATGGCGTGGTGCTTGGCCCCGACCAGGGCGGCCACCGGCACGTGGTGGCGCTTGCCCATGTCGAGCATGATCCGGGGCGGGACGCCCAATGCGTTGGCCACGAGCCTGATGGGATGGGCAAAGGCGACCTCCAGGACCTCGGCCGCACCGCTGGCCTGCATGTTCTGGCTGGCCCGGAAGGAGGCGTCGCGGAAGCCGTACACGCCCTCCGAGGGGATATCGTGCTGGGCCAGAATCCCGGCCGCAAACTGAAAATACTCCTGCGGAATAGCGGCCTGAACCTTGTCTCTGGTGAGACCGCCGACGCTCTCCTGGGCGATCTTGTTGGGTACGATCAGGTCGATTCCGTACGGCCTGCCGTCGATGTGTGCGTCAATCCAGCCCAGCTCTTCTTCGAGACGGTCGGGCGGGTGGGCGACCGCGCCGAAGACCCCCATGCCGCCGGCCTTGGAGACCGCCACCACCACGTCTCGACAGTGGGTAAATGCAATCAGCGGAAACTCGATGCCAAACATGTCACAAATAGGCGTTTTCATTCCTGTCCTCGTTTCGTCTTATCGGGTGTTGACGCGATCCCGGACGCCGTCTGATCGAGATGCTTCATATCAGGATTTCTGCGTCCTTTCATCAAGAAGTCATGATGCACTTCCATGCGTGTCGCCTCCAATCCTCCTGTTCTTCAGCCGTATCCGTTCTTCTCGCTGAGAGCCGTTCCGTTTTCGCCCACACCGTACAGCGCCCTCATCATAGCAAGCTGTACGCGCTTCCGGCATGACAGGGCTCACCTGGCAGAACGGCGTCATAAGCCCGTGTGGGGCGCCCCCCCTATCTGTAGCGCTCTACGATCACCCGGAACGCCTTGAGAGCCGCCGAGGAGTTCGATTGTTCCCACACCAGACACAGGGGAAGCTTGAGATCGAAATCGACCACGGGCACGAAATCCACAAACGGTGGCTTACGTCTTTCGTTCGCCGAATTGCAAAAGCCGAGACCAATCCCAGCCGAGACCAGACTGAGCAGCGTCGCTTCGTTGACGGCTTCCTGTACGATACGAGGTGATAGTCCGCCAGCGTACGCAGTTGATCTGATGCGGTCTGCATAAGCCGAGGCGTGAGTACGCGCAAGGCCGACGAACGCTTCGTCCTGTAGCTCGTGCAAGCATACGTCCCGCCGCTTCTTCCAGCCATAGGGTCTCGGCACGGCGAGCACGACCGTGTCCATCCGAAGCGGTAATGTCTCGCACCCTGCCGGCAACGCCTCCAGGGTGTAACAGAAACCGGCGTCAAGCTGGCCGGCTGTAATTGCCTCAAACTGATCGGTCGAGAACATGGGCCGGAGATCGAGACTGACCTTCGGATACCGCGCGCGGTATTGCTGGATAGCCTCGGGAAAGGCTCCAAACCAGGAGGCATTTTCGATAAATCCGATGCACAGCCGACCGACTTCTCCTCTGGCCACCCGGCGCGTACGCTCCACGGCCTCATCTACACGGCTGAGTATCTCACGCGCCAATTCAAGGAAAACCTGCCCGGCGGCGTTCAGCCGCACCCCGCGCGGCAGGCGGTCAAACAGCGCATAGCCTATCTCGTCCTCAAGCTGGCGTATCTGCCGGCTCAGCGCCGGCTGGACGATGTGCAAGCGTCCGGCGGCGTGCCGCATGTTCTCGTCCTCGGCAACAGCCACAAAGTAGCGGAGATGTCGCAATTCCATGAATTACCTCACAGGTATCAATCCAATTGACATAAAATAATTGTGCTATAAATCAACTTGCCCTACAGTGAGGCTGAGCAAGGGAGGACTGAACATGATGAGAGCCCTGATCGCAAGCACAGCGTTGGCTTTCGCCCTCATGGCAACACACGCACAGCCGGCAACGGTAAAACCCGTTACGTTTGACAGCCAGGGTCGCTCCCTGGTCGGAAATTTGTATCTGCCCGATGATTACAAGGACGGCCAGAAACTGCCCGGTCTTGTCGTGACCGGCGCCTGGACAACCGTCAAAGAACAAATGGCGGGCACCTACGCCGCCGCCATGGCGGATCGGGGCTATGCCGCACTGGCTTTCGACTTTCGCGGCTGGGGGCAGTCGGACGGCCGGATTCGGTATTTGGAAAATCCCGAACGCAAAACTGAGGATATCCACGCAGCCGTGCATTACCTGAGCAGGCGGCCTGAAGTCGATGGAAACCGGATTGGCGGATTCGGTATTTGCGCCTCGGCCGGCTATATGAGCGATGTCGCGCTCAATAACGACGCCGTCAAATCCTTGGCCCTGGTGGCCCCCTGGCTTCATGACGCCGAAATTGTGAAAGCCGTGTACGGCGGAGACGAAGGCGTCAGCCGGCTCATCCAAGCCAGCCGGCAGGCGGAACAGTCTCCTGAACCCGTCATCGTGGAAGCGGCCAGCCTGACCAACGACGCAGCCGTGATGTATCAAGCGCCGTATTACACTCAGCCCGACCGCGGCCTGATCCCGGAATACGACAACAAATTTAATCTGGCCTCGTGGGAAGGCTGGCTGACGTATGACGCGCTCCAGTCGGCAGACAATCTGGAAAAGCCTGTTCTGCTGGTCCATTCTGAAGCCGCCGCCATTCCGCAAGGCGCGCGCGAATACGCCCGCCGCCTGGGCTCTCACGTCGTGGAAGTGTGGTTGGACGACGTGACCCAGTTTGATTTTTACGACCAGCCGATTCCGGTCAAAACATCGAGTGATGCCGTGGCCGAGCATTTTCACACAACACTGGCAGCGACCTCCTCAACCGCCAACGCGGACATCAAAGATGAGGCCGCGATCCGAACGATCATCGAGGGCCTTGGTCCTCTGGTGGACCGGGGGAACTTTGAAGCAGTCGAAAAACTGTATGCCGACGAGATAGAGATGGATTATACCTCCCTCAACGGCGGCGAAGTAGAGCGGACAAGCCCCCAAGCGTTAATGACCCAGTGGGCGTCTTTCTTGCCCGGCTTTGACCGCACCCGGCACGTCGTCTCCAACATCGCCGTCACGCTCGGCGGGACGCGGGCCGAAGCGACCGCCTATGGCATCGCCGATCACTACGTGGATGATCTGGCCTGGCAGGTCAAGGGCCAGTACCACTATAGCTTGCAAAAGGACGCTGGAACGTGGCGGATCACCAGCCACAGGTTTACGCTGGAGGAGGAAAGCGGCACCCGTGACGTGTTCGAGCCGGCCATTCGCCAGGCCGCCGCCAATCCCGCAGCCTATATCAAACGGCAGCAAACGGAAAAAGCCGTGCGGGATTTCCTGACCGCGCTGGAAGAGAAGGACATGGAGAAATTTGCGGGCGTCTGGGCTGAGGACGCGGTTCTTGAGATGCCCTACGCGCCGGAAGGTTTCCCCGAGCGTGTGGCTGGGAGAGAAGACCTCATCAAGCATTATGCGGCATGGCCGCAGAACAGCGGAAAAGCCGATTTTACCTCACAGCTGGTCTTTCACCCCCTACGGGATCCAGAGAGAATTTTTGTCGAGTTCAAAGGGGCGGTAGAAATTGTGCCGACAGGGCGGTTATATCACCAGAGCTATGGTGGCCTGATCCATGTGGCGAACGGGAAGATCAAACTCTTCCGCGAGTATTTCGACCCCGCTCCCTTCAAGTGGGCTTTTGGTTTGGACGAGGGGGGAAGCTTTCAGGCTGGAGAATCCTAAAGTGCTTCAGCCTTGTCTGCTCAGGCGACCAGGGCTCTGACCTCGGCCGGGCTCGGGCCGTCGGGTCGCAGCAGGACGACCGCGTCATCAAAGCCGGCCTCGGCAAAACGCGACAGCGTGTCCCTGGCCCAGCCCAAGTCGTGGTCGCCGCCGAGCTGAATGGTGGACACAATGGCCCGTCTGCCCCCGGCCGCACGGTAGCGGCCCAGCGCGGCAATGACCTGGTCAGGGGTCCGGTAGTGAGCCGAGGCGATCCAGCCGTCAAAATCGCTGGCCGCCCGCTCCACCCCGGCGCCCCAGCTGCCGAGCAGCAGGGGCGGACCGCCGGCAACCGTTTGCCACGGCGTCAGGTCGGCCCGCTCGTTCCTGCCCTCGGCCAGCAGGGTCTTGAGGCGGGTCAGGCTGGCGTCAAAGGTCTTGAAGCGCACGGCGTAGTCGCGCTCAAAGGCAACAAAATCAGTCTCGGTAGACCCCGCGCCGAGGCCCAGCGTCAAGCGCTCGCCACACACCTGCGTCAGGGAAAAAATCCGGTGGGCCAGGTCGGTCTCGTGATACAGCGGCAGCTGGAGAACGGCCGTTCCGAGTTCGATGTCCCTTGTGACACTGGCAGCCGTTGCCAGGGCAATAAACGGGTCGGGGATTATGAACCCGCGGCCGATCGCCTGGGCCATCCACAGGCTGTCAAAGCCTTCCCCGGCGTAGCGTCTGGCCTGCTCTGCCAGATCCGACGTGTGAGGCTGGGCCGACAAAAAGCCGAACAGTGCGCCTAATCTCATGTCTCCCTCATGCTAGACAAACCGGCCCTCTTTGCGGGGCTGACGGCCGAGCGCCAACTCCGGCGGCAGCAGACCCGCCTCCTGCTCGGCCGCCAGCGGCGGGGTGAAGTAGCCCAGGGCGTCGCCCATCATCGTATAGCCGAGCAGTTCCTGGAGTTCCGGCGCAAAGTCCTTGGCCAGCTCCGGCGGGCAGGACAAATACTGGTTTTCTTCCTGGCGCAGCCAGCCCAGGGAATAGCTGATGTTCAGCCCCACCCGGTCGGCCGGACTGGTATTGGCCCCGCCGCCGTGAAGGACGCTTCCCGAATAGACCAGGACCGAGCCGGGCGCCATTTCAGCGCAGGCGATGTCGGCCGGGCTCGCCTCGCGTTCCTCGGGCCATGCGGCGCTGCCCGGCACCACTCGGGTCGCGCCGTTCTTCCGGGTGAACTCAGTCAGCGCCCACATGGTGCTGAGCTGCGGCTCAAGCCCGCGTAGATACTGCCCCCACACCAGCCGGTCGCGGTGCAGAAACTGCGTGGGCTGGTCCGGCATGATCCGGATGACCTGCGACAGGTGGAGCTGGTAGCGCTTGCAGTTGGGCAGCAGGAGCGCGTCGCACGCACCCAGGATGGTGGCCTGCATGACCAGTTCCCGACACGCCGCCGAGCGGGCGATCAGCGCCCCGGTCCGCGTCGTTCGGTAGCCGGAGTCCTTGTCCCGACCGACCGGGGCGGCCGCACTGAAGGGCAGCAGCTCATCCAGGGCGGCTTGAGCCCGGTGTGGGTCAATCACCCGCTCAAGCACGACCGCGCCGTCGCGGGTGACAGCGGCCGCAATAGCCTCGGGCGATGCCGTCGCGGCCAGATAGCTCAGCTGTGTCATTGGGCTGTTCCTCTTGCGGGCTAGGCAAACCGGCGCGGCTTGCGCGGCCGGCGGCCGAGCGCGAATTCCGGCGGTCGCAGGCCAATCTCCTGGTCGGCCGCCACCGGCGGGGTGAAGTAGCCCAGGGCGTAGTTCATCATCGTATAGCCGAGCAGTTCCTGGAGTTCCGGCGCAAAGTCCTTGGCCAGTTCCGGCGGGCAGGACAGGTACTGGTTCTCCTCCTGCCGTAGCCAGCCCAGAGAATAGGTGATGTTCAGGCCCACCCGGTCGGCCGGACTGGTATTGGCTCCGCCGCCGTGGATCACCGTTCCCGAATACACCAGGACCGAGCCCGGTGCCATTTCGGCATAAGTGATGTCGGCCGGGCTGGCCTCAATCTCCTCGGGCCACGCGGCGCTGCCCGGCACAACCTGGGTGGCGCCGTTTTCCTGGCTGAACTCGGTCAGCGCCCACAGGGTGTTGAGCTGGGGCTCAAGGCCCTGTAGATACTGCCCCCACACCAGCCGGTCACGGTGCAACAGCTGTTTCGGCTGGCCCGGCATAATGCGGATGACCTGGGCCAGATGGAGCTGGTAGCGCTTGCAGTTGGGCAGCAGGAACTCGTCGCACACGCCCAGGATGGTGGCCTGCGTGGCTAGCTCCCGGCACGCCGCCGAGCGGGCAATCAGCGCCCCGGTCCGCGTGGTCTGGTAGCCCGAGAACTCGTCCCGACCGACCGGGGTGGCGTCAACAAAGGGCCGCAGCTCGTCGAGCGTGGCCTCGGCCTGGTCCCGGCTGATCGCGTTTTCCATGATGACCGCGCCGTCGCGGGCTATGGCTGCGGTCAGCTCTTGTGGCGAGGCGCTTGCGGATAGACGAGTCAATTCCGGCATTGCAATTCTTCCTTTCGCATAGACGGTTTATATCACCCCGAGTTGCCACGCAGCGTCTGGGCCAGGACATAGGCCGGCACCAGCACCAGCAGGGCCAGCGTGACCATGTTGCCGATTTTGTCGATCAGGGCCGGGTACATGTCGAGGTGATACATGTGGTAGCTGAAATGGGGCAGCTGGGCGACCAGCCAGCCGAGCGCCGCAGCCAGGGCCAGCTCGCGGGTCCGGTAGACCACGGCCACCAGCGTGACCACCGCCAGGGACAGATAGCCGCCGCCCACATCCCGGACCAGATGCTCGTTGAACGGCCCGTCAACCGACACCCAGCTGAGGCCCAGGCCCGGAAAGCTGTCATAGAATGCCTGCGGAAAAAAAAGCGCCCAGACGCCCACCACCCCGCCGCTGACGACCAGAAACCACAGGCTGGCGCGGACACGCGTGTTCATGAGCCTGTCTCCTCGGAGAGCTGTCCCGCAGCGGCCAGCCCGCCAGTCTTCACATACAGCTCGCAGCCGCCGGGCGAGACGGGCGTGTGGACGGCTCCGGCCGGCAGCCGCAGCCACGCCTGGCGCTCATACGCGCCGTGTTCATCCTCAAACCCGCCGCTCAGCACAAACAGTTCCACCCCGTCCTCATAACGGATCGTCCCCGGACAGGCAGCCGGAGCCCAGCGTTGCAGCTCTACCGTGTCGGCAAAGCCGGCTTGGGCGTACAGAGGCTTGCGCTCAATGCCGGACAGCCCGGTCGTTTGCCAGGCCAGCTCCGCAGTCCGCAGCGCGACGCACCGGCGCCCCGGCCCGGCGTACTGTCGGAGCTTCACAAACAGCACACAGCCCGGCTTGGAAAAGGGCGCGTGTCGGAATCCCTCGGGGCTCAGCAGATAGGTTCCGGTCGGCCAGTCGCCGCGCTCGTCTGAAAAAGTCCCCTCAAGAACCAGGATCTCTTCTCCGTCGGGATGCGCATGGGCGGGAAAGGATGCGTTCGGATCGTAGCGGACAAGCGAGGTCACCCGACCGGCTTCCGCGCTGCCGACCAGGTGCAGCCGTTTGCGCCACACCGTCCGGCTCGGGCTGGCCTGCCAGGCCAGGCGTGCGGCGTGCATCACCGCCCGCTGGCTCAGATCGGCGTTCATGGCGTGGCTGACGGTCATGCGTGTGCTCTCCCCGGATTTGAGTTCCCCGCCCGCGTGGTCTACATGTGCAGACATACCGCCCACACCCACAGGAGGCAATAGTATGCGACTCGGACTCGTCAGCGGCTACTCAGGCCCGAAGATGAACGAAACCATGGAAGTGATTCTTGAAGCCGAACGGCTGGGTTTTGACTCGGTCTGGACCGGCGAGGCGTGGGGCTCCGACGTGGTCTCGTTTCTCGCCTTTGTCGGAGCACGCACGTCCACCATCAAGCTCGGAGCCGGCATTTTGCAGATGCAGGCCCGCACCCCGGCCATGACCGCCATGACCGCCATGACGCTCGACGGGCTGACCAACGGTCGCTTTCTGATCGGGCTGGGGCCGTCCAACCCCCAGGTCATCGAGGGCTGGCACGGCGTGGCCTACGGCAAGCCGCTGCAACGCTACCGTGAGTACATCGACATCATCCGCCGGATTCTTGTCCGCGAGCAAAAGCTGCGCTACGACGGCCAGGAATACCAGATTCCATATGCCGGCCCGGACGCCAGCGGTCTGGGCAAGCCGCTCAAGAGCATTCTCCACGGCCGGCCCGACATGAAGATCTACACCGCCTCAATCGGCCCCAAAGGGATTGCCCTGGCGGCCGAACTGGCCGACGGGCTGCTGCCGGTGTGGATGAGCCCGGACTGGTGCGCCGACTACTACACGCCTCAGCTTGAGGCCGGCTTTGCCAGGGCCGGCGGCGGCAAGAGCATGCGGAATTTCGATCTGGCGCCGTATGTGAGCTGCGTGCTGGGCGACGACCTCGACGCCTGCCGCGCCCCGATCAAGGCCAGCCTGGCGCTGTACATCGGCGGCATGGGCGCCCGCAGCAAGAATTTCTACAACAGCTATGTCCGCAACTTCGGCTATGAGGGGCTGGCCGGCCAGCTTCAGGATTTGTACCTGTCGGGCCGCAAAGCCGAGGCGCAGGCGGCCGTGCCCGACGAGCTGGTTGACGCCGTGGCCCTGGTCGGCCCCAAAGAACGCATTGCCGAGCAGCTGAGCCGTTGGAAAGCCTCGCCCGTGACCACCATGCTGATCGGCACCAACCAGGTCGAAGCGCTGCGGGTGCTGGCCGAGCTGTGCCTGTAGGGGGGTCCTCAGGGATGCAGCGCCGTGCTGTTGCGCTCGACAATGAACGTGCCGCGGCGCTCGACAAAGTCGCTCACCGCCTCGGACAGGGCCTCGGGCCGGTCGCCCGCAATGTCGTGGCCCGCGTCATAGCTCAGGGCGTAGTAACACTCGGGCAAACGCTCGACGTACAGCCGGCCCGTCTCCGGCGGGATGGCGGGATCGTTGGTGCCGAACAGCACCAGCGTTGGCGCCCGCACCTCGCCCAGGCGTTCGGCCAGGGCCGACTCGGCGCCGGCCTCGGGCAGCATCACCATCGGTGATATCAGCACCAGCCCGTCAATATGCTCCGGCGCGTCCACCGCCTGCCACACGGCCAGCGCGGCCGTGTCGTCGCTCCCGATCACCACATAGTGATCCAGACCAATCGCGGCGACCGCTCGGTTCAGCCGGCTGGCGACCACAGCCTGGTCTTGGTCCGTCGAGGCGGGCAGCTCCAGGACGACGACCCGGAACTGTTGGGCCAGCAGGCTGGCAAAGGCGGACAGCTCCAGCTCCCCAGCCTTCCCTAATATGACCACCGGACTGCCCTGTCCGGCTTCCAGATACCGCAGCGGCGTCCCGTCCACCTGTATCGAACGCTCAGCACTCGGTCCGCTCATGGCATACCCCCGGCCTACGCCCCGGCCGCAGCCGCAGCCTCGGACGGCTGGCTGGCCGTGACGCCCAGATGGCGAACGCGGGGCAAGACCTCGGTGGCAAACAGCCGCATCGACCGCTCGGCTTCTTCGAGGCTGATCCCGGCCCCGCCAAAGCCGATATCCAGCACCCCAACCCCGGTGGTTTCATGGAAGTCCGTGAGCTGCCTGACCACGGCATCCGGGCTGCCGCAGAAGCGCAACTCGCCCAGCCCAAAGCCGGGCTGGGTCTGGGTCGGCGGCGGCACCGCAGCCCCCCGACCCCGGAACAGGTTGGCCGCTCCGTCCCCGCTGAAAAAGCGCGCCTCCATCTCGGCGGCCCCGGCATCGTCTTCGGCCACCACGCCAAAGCAGCGGTACAACAGCTGCTCAGGAGTCGGCTGCCAGCCGTGCTCGGCGCATTCCTGCGTGTAGTGGTCGATCATCTGGGCCGTGATGTGGCCGGGGTAAAACGACACCCCCAGCCCCAGCCGGTGGGCGGCCGCAAACGAGGCCGATTCCAGGCTGTTGCCCGAATAGTACAGCGGCGGATGGGGCTGCTGGACCGCCCCCGGCCACACCGACACGGTACGGAAACGGTAGTAGCGCCCCTCCCAGCCGAACGGCTGCGGCTCGGTCAGCGCGCGGGTAATCAGCAGGCTGGCCTCCTGGGTGCGAGCCCGGGTCTCATCCGGGTTGGTCCCGTAGGCCAGAAACTCATTCGGCGTGCCGCGCAGAAACAGGACCACCAGACGGCCGCCGCTGAGCTGATCGAGCATGGCGATCTCTTCGGCGATGCGGACCGGATTGTTCATCGACACCAGCGGCCCCAGCACGGCGATCTTGGCCCGACCCACGACCTGACTCAGGGCGGCGGCAAACACGGCCGCGTTGGGCGTCTGGAGCAGGGGCGTGTAGTGGTGTTCCGAACAGCTGACCCAGTCAAAGCCGAGTTCGTCGGCCAGCTTGGCCTGGGCCAGGGCCAGTCCGAGCGACTGCTGGCCGACCTCCGAGCGGAACAGGGCCGGCGGGGTTGGCCAGCCCCGGTGTTTGAAGGCTTCTGGCGAAAGATAGCTATTGGTGCAAAAGAACGACGCCTGCATAAGTCTGTCCTCCCCGACACGTCCACAGGGTCATACACCACCCGCCTTGTCAACGTGTCGCGCCGTGTGCCAAGCCTTGCCAATCCGTTTCCAGGAAGATTTGAATTAGTCTGATTTTTAGTCTAGTCTCAGCCTCATGATTAAACTGAATATCCATCAGGCCAAAACCCACCTGTCCCGCTATCTGAAGGACATCGAAGCGGGAGAAACCATTCTGCTGTGCCGGCATAACGTCCCTATAGCTGAAATCCGGCCCCTGCCCAAGCAGCGGAAAACACCGCGCCAGCTCGGGACGGCAAAAGGCAAAGTCACAGTCCCGCCGGAGTTTTTTGATC
>WTHE01000451.1 GCA_011523315.1 Candidatus Binatota bacterium | reverse complement strand
GTGGTTCAGTAGAAACACTGGTTGTGTTCCGAAACCTTGGTGGCGACGAGTTCTATTTGGGCCCGCGACAGGGCATGGTCTGATGCGGCGTGAAAATTGAGCAAATGCTCAGCTCCAAAATACTGCTGGCTGACCAGGCTCATCACGCGGCGGGCTTCATCGGGGACGAGGCTGACGGCGCGGAAAATATTCCCCGCCGGACTTTCCCCGTATAACGATTCGGCCAACGCGCCACCTTGCGGAGCGCTGGGTACGCTGGCGGTAAAGAATCCCTCATCGACGGCTTCGGCGGGGCGTTCGAAAGAGGGGCGCGTCTCATCGGCGGGCTCCAGTAATTTTCGGACTGGTATGCCGAGACCGCGGGTAAAGACGTCAAGATTGGACAGGCGCGACACAAGGGCGACGATTTCAACATACGCCCCCTCGCTCACCCCCTGGGCCTGTATGTCCTGGCAAAACGTGCGGTCGATGTTTTGCGAATCAACGGCCACCGCGCGCGCCAATCGCACTGCCGCGTCGGGGAGTTTGGCCCGTGCGGCCAGTTCCTCATCGCCAACCGATTCTTGTAAGCCCTGTTCGCATTGCGCGATACGCGCCGTGGCGGCAATGGCGGTTCTTTGTGCTGCGGTGCCCCACGTCCCGCTGCGCGCATAGGACTGAAGTTCGTCGAGGTGTAAGGTTTCAAGCCTGGGAGAAACGGGGTAGCGAGAATCTGCATACAGCGTCATTGGCATTCACCCTCCTCTGTCGAGATTGTGCTGCGCTTATCAGGAATTTCAATACCCGACCGTTCTGATCGCGTGACGAGACGCCATCGAGCGCCCGCTGAAGACGGTGGACACTATTGGCAAATGCGCTCGCGTTGGGCTCACCTCTTGACAAGCCGTTCCCCAGGCCGACAATGCCTCCTAATATCGCTAACACCAGAGGACGGAGGAGCCTGAAATGAGCACGACCTTGCGTTACCTGCACCACCCCGCGTCACAGCCGTGCCGCGCGGCGCATCAGTTCATGCTGGAGAACGATATTCCGTTTGAAGCCGAGTTGGTCGATCTCACCACAGATATCAACGAACGGCCGGAGTTCAGGCAGAAGTACAACCCGACCGGGCAGGTGCCGATTCTCGTGGATGGTGATTTCGTGATCTGGGAGAGCGCGGCCATTGCGTTCTACCTGAACGAGAAATTTCAGTGTCCCGCCCACTGGTTTGGACGCGACACACAGCAAAGAGGGCTTATTCAGCAGTTTCTGCAATGGTATGCCTACACGCTCCGTCTCGGGGGAGGGGCGTTCCACTGGACGATCTTTGCCCCAATGATCTACGGCTACGATAAGGACTTCTCCGCAGAGATAAAGAAGGGGCGCTATCTGCTGTACGAGTCGCTTGACCTGCTCGAGACCTACTGGCTCAAAGACCGTGAGTATGTGTGTGGCGACGAGATCAGCTATGCAGATCTGACCGCTCACCAGGATCTCGTTTCTCATGACGCCGGCAAGATCATTCCGGACGAGGTGTGGAAGCGGCACCCGAAGGTCAGAGCCTGGTTCGAGACACTGGCCGCACGTCCTCACGCCAAGACGGTGAGCGCGTGGCAGTACGAGAACGTTGGAAAAATAGTGAATGACGGCCTGAAATTCGAGTTCAGGCGGAAGACCGCAGTCTTAAAGGGAACGGAGGTCCACAGCGGCCACAACCACGGCATTCGTTACGCGGGCCAGGACGACAGCTACCTGAAAGAGGAGGAGTCCGCCAGGGACGCCACCTAGGAGTCGTGTGGCTGAGAGACCGCTGGGGGTGTTGTGATGGCTGACGTTTCCTCTATCCCGGACGGACGGCGCAGGAGTGAACGCGGAGGATACGGTGAAAGACCTGAAAGATAAAGTCGCGGTTGTCACTGGCGGCGCGAGCGGTATCGGTAAAAGCATTGGCCTGGCGCTGGCCGACAAAGGGACGCATGTCGTCGTGGCTGACATCGAGCCCGACACGGCCGAAGCGGCAGCCGAGGAGATTGCGCGGGCAGGCGTGCGGACCTTGGCGGTTGGGTGCGACGTTGCAGACATGAGTGCGGTGGAACAGCTGGCCGAGCGCGCCTGGTCGCATTTTGGCCATGTTGAGCTGTTGTTCAATAACGCCGGTGTGGCTGGCGGCGGGCCGCTCCTGGACGCGACGGCGAACGAGCTGCACTGGCTCTTTGACGTCAATGTGTTTGGGGTGTGGCACGGCTGCCGGGTCTTTGGCCAGCGTTTCCGCAGCCAGGGAACCCCAGCCCATATTGTGAACACCGGCTCGGAGCACAGCCTGGGTATTCCGAATACCCAGATTGGCTTCTACACCGCAACAAAACACGCGGTCCTGGCCCTGTCGGACGTGCTGCGTCGGGAGGCGCCGGACAACATCGGTGTCAGCGTCCTGTGCCCGGGGATTGTCCGGACGGATATCTGGAATGCGGCCCGGAACCGGCCCCAGGCGTTCGGCGGTCCACAGGACGGCGCACCCGAGGCTCGGGTGATGATGGAGTACGGTGTGGACGCCCGCGAGATCGGTCGCCAAGCCGTGGCCGGAGTCGAGCGGGGGGACTTCTACATCGTCACCCATTCGCATGTCCGCAAATACGTCGAGGAGCGGGCGGCCGAGATTCTGGCCGCGTTTGATTCGCAGGCTCCGTACAAAGAAGGCGACGACAGGTACGAGGTTGACGCGATCATCGCCAGGGTGATGGCGGCCATGCAGGAGGGCAAGTCGTAGCGGCACGCCGCTGTGCGGCAGGGCTGCCGTTGCCATATGGGCCAGATGCGTGCCGACGTAGGGGGAACACCGTGAGAGTCAGGCGCCAAGCTCTATGAGCGGCTACGCCAGAGTAAATAACGATGCTGCGCAGCCCTTCGA
>WTHE01000429.1 GCA_011523315.1 Candidatus Binatota bacterium | reverse complement strand
CGGTCGGCAGCACGTCCAGACAAGCCTGACCGAGCCGACCCGCCACCAGGGCGTCCCGGACCGCCCCGGTATCCACAATCGCCCCGCGGGCGATATTGACCAGGGTCGCGCCCGGTTTCATCCGGGCCAGCTGTGCCTGGCCGAGCAGTCCCCGGGTCTGGGGCGTGAGCGGCAGCGCCACCACCACAAAATCAGCCTCGGCTAAAAACGTCTCCAGCTCGGCCAGCGTACCCTGCCGGTCGACCTGCTCGACCGCAGCCGCAGACTGTCTCAGCCCCAACACCCGCATGCCAAAGCCCTTGGCGTAGCGTGCAACCCGGCTACCGATCGCGCCCAGACCGATAACCAGCAGCGTCTTGTCACTCAGGCTTTGCAGCTCAAGCAGCCGCCACTCGCGGGCCCGCTGCTGGGCCTGCAAGTCACCCAGCCGCTTGGCCGTCCACAGGATGAAACTCAGCGCAAACTCGGCCACCTCGGGCGCGTTGGCCCCCGGGCTGTGGGTCAGCATCACGCCCTTGGCGCGCATGGCGTCATAAAAAGGCCCGTCCACGCCGGCGTCCTCGGTGTGCGCCCAGCGCGGCTCGGGCAGGGCCGAGACCGTATCGACAAACGCCCGGGTGTAGGCGTCGCCGGCCAGGACGATCAGCTCACACGCGTCGGGCGGCTCTGACCACGAGCCGTCCGCTTCCAGCAGAGCCCAGCCGATATCCGGCGCAATGTGTCGGGCCGACGCGCCATAGCGCTCATAGAATCCACGTCCGGTGGCGACTTTCATGGCAGAACTGGCCCGTCCAATCGAATGAAATCGCAGGACCCGCGCCCAAACGGCGACGCCTGCGTGTGTGCCGAGTCAAGCACACAATTCTCCAATTGCCAACGATTGCCTGTCTCATCCTCAGCGGCCCGCTCCGAGGACGGGCGCCACGCCGGGTAAATCCCCCTCAATCCCCCTTTTTCAAAGGGGGAAGCCTGTCCTGAGCCCGTCGAAGGGCGCGAAGCGCAGGGGGATTTCTGCGCCAGGAGTAGGGGCGACGCATGCGTCGCCCCTACCGAGAAAAGAGAATTTCACAGTGAGACACCACCCGCCCGGTACGGACGGTTTTGTTCCAGGCTGCTTCCTGTTAGGGTCGGCAGGCGCGCATCTGTGATCCCTGAGTTGGACCCGCGAGGCCGAACCCGGTATTCGATCCATGCAATCGCTGAGGCGGCATCCGGCCGTGATTATTACGGCGCTCGGCAGCGCTCAGATCGTGTCCTGGGGATCGCTCTTCTACGGCTTCCCGTTATTCGTCCTGCCCATGGCCGACGCGTTCGGCTGGTCCCTGCCGCTGCTCAACGGCGCCGCCACCGTCGGCCTGCTGACGGCCGGGCTGTGCGCCTATCCGGTCGGGGCAATTATCGACCGCTACGGCGGGCGGGTCATCATGACCGGCGGCTTGCTGGGGGCGAGCCTGCTCCTGGCAGCCTGGTCGCAGGTCGAACAGCCCGTGGCCTTGTACGCCGTCTGGCTGGGGCTCGGCGCGTGCATGGCGGCCATCCTGTACGATCCCGCTTTCGCCGTCCTCACCCAGCACTTCGGGACCGACGCCCGGCGGGCGATTACCGCCCTGACCCTCATCGCCGGCTTTGCCAGCACGGTGTTCATCCCCCTGATTGAAAGCCTCCTGACCGTGCTCGCCTGGCGCGAGGTGCTGCTGGTGCTGGCCGGCCTCCACGTCTGTATCTGCATCCCGATCCACTGGTGGCTCACGCCGCCGCGGCCCCTCGCTCGCAGCACCGCCGAGGATGCCGCGCCCCCGTCCTCGGACGAGGCTCGGGCGGTCATGCGTCTCCGCCTGCGCGACCCGATGTTCTGGGGACTGTGCGTGTGGTTCACAGCCTGGTGGGCCAGCCTGTCCGGCCTCGTGTTTCAGTTCGTGCCGTATCTCAAGTCAATCGGGGTCGAGACGGCTTCCATCGTGATTGCGGCCGCCCTGATCGGTCCGATGCAGTTCGTCGGACGCCTGACGATGATGGCCTTGGGCGAGCGGGCGCGCCTCAGTCTGGTCGGTGCGCTGACGACGACACTCAGCCTCGGCGCGGTCGCGATCCTGCTCGTTTCGCCGCCCCGACTCGGCTGGCTGATCCTGTTTGCCATCGCCTTTGGCATTACCAACGGCATCACCAGCATTCTGCGTGGGGTGGCGCCGGCCGAGTGGCTGGGTCGGGAGCACTACGGCAAGACCATCGGGGTGATGGGCGCGCCGATGATGGTCGCCTCGGCCCTGGCCCCGCTCGGCACGGCCGCCATCTGGACCGCCACCGGCGACCCGGCCTGGATGCTCGGCGCCGTCCTCGGCGTGGCCTTCCTCGGCGCGGTCGGGTTCTGGTTTGCGGCGCTGCGGTCCGGGCTGCGGTAGCAAGTGCAGGAACTCTCTTGCGGTGCGATCCCTCAGCCGATGCGTGGACGCTTTCGAGTACGACATGCTAGGCTGGGGGCTCCCCAACAAAGGAGGGTGCAACGATGCTGTCTCTGAGTGAATACGCAAGATATGACGGACTTGGGCTGGCTGAGCTGGTAGCGCGCAACGAAGTCAGCGCCGAAGAACTGGTGGCCACCGCAGTCCAGGCCATCGAAAAGCTCAACCCGCAACTGAACGCCGTACTCCAGGTGCTGGCAGACCAGGCACGCGCCGAGATTCAAGCCGGCTTGCCGCCCGGCCCCTTCAGCGGCGTACCGTTTCTGATCAAAGAGCTGGTGCTGCACGCCAAGGGCGTCCGCCTCGATATGGGCTCACGGCTGGCCCAGGGCTATGTCGCCCCTGAGGATTCCGAACTCATGGCGCGCTTTCGACGTGCCGGGTTTGTGCTGACCGGCACGACCCAGACCCCGGAGCTGGGCTATAACCC
>WTHE01000362.1 GCA_011523315.1 Candidatus Binatota bacterium | reverse complement strand
GCTCTCAAGAGGCAGCGGAAACCAGGGAGCCCGAGCCTCCCGGCAGCTTGACCTTCACCCGGGACATCGCGCCCATCGTCTTCCGGAACTGTTCTCCTTGTCACCGTCCGGGCGGAGCGGGTCCGTTCGATCTGCTCAGCTACGACGACGTCAAAACGCGGGGCCGGTTGATGGTCGCGGTCACGCAGAGCCGTTTCATGCCGCCCTGGCAGCCCGAGCCCGGCTATGGAGAATTCATCGGCGAGCGCCGGCTCGGCGACGAGCAGATCGGGATGCTTCAGGAGTGGGTGGCCCAGGGATCGGTCGAAGGGGATCCGGCCGACCTGCCCAGTGTCCCGGAGTGGCCGACGGGATGGCTGCTGGGGCCGCCCGATCTGATTGTGACCATGCCCCGGCCTTACACGCTGGCCGCCGAGGCCGGCGCGGCGGGAAAGGACGTCTTTCGCACCTTCGTGCTGCCGGTTCCGCTGGAGTCCATGCGTTACGTCCGGGCCTTGGAGTTGAGGCCCGGAAACCCCAAGGTCGTGCACCACATCGTGGGCGGCGTCGACCCCACGCCGCGCTCCCGGCAACGCGACCAGCGGGACCGGACACCCGGTTTCGATGGGATGAGGTCCACTCAGACGGCTCGTCCGCCTGGAGGCCATATCCTGGTCTGGACGCCTGGGAAGGTCCCCACGGAATACGCCGAGGGCTTGGCCTGGGGACTACGGGAGGGGACCGACCTGGTGCTGGAACTGCACATGCAACCGTCAGGCCGGCCGGAACCGGTTCAGCCCAGCGTCGGCCTCTATTTCAGTGACGAGGCGCCCACCAAGACCCCCTTCATCCTGATTCTGGGGTCCGTCGCCATCGATATTCCGGCGGGCACCAAGGACCACAGGATCGAAGACAGCTATGTGCTGCCGGTGGACGTGCAGGTGACGAGTCTCTATCCGCACGCCCATTTCCTGGGCAAGCAGATGGAGGTCTTCGCGCGGCTTCCCGACGGGAGCCGGCGCTGGCTCCTCTACATCAAGGACTGGGACTTTAACTGGCAGGACGATTATCTCTACGCCGAGCCCGTCTCGCTCCCGCGCGGCACCGAACTGACCATGCGCTACAGCTACGACAACTCGGCCGACAATGTTCGCAATCCTCACAGTCCACCCCGGCGAGTGGTCTACGGCCCCAATTCCTTCGATGAGATGGGCGAGGTGTGGATCCAGATGCTGACCCGCGACCAAGGCGACCGGACAACGCTGCAGAGCGATTATCGGCGCAAACAACTCGACCTGGGCATTGCCGGCTTCCGGCATTCCCTGGACACCAGGCCCCGGGACGCCAAGACTCATCTGCAACTGGGTCAGGCACTGTATGCACAGGGAAAGATCGACGAGGCGATCAAGCACTATCGCCAAGCGCTCGACTTGCAACCTGCCAGCGCCGAAACGCACGCCTATCTGGCCAACGCCTTAATGCAACAGGCCAATCCGGAGGAGGCGATTCACCACTATTCTCGCGCGTTGGAGATCAAACCGGACTTTGTCGAGGCTCACCTTCATGCCGGAAACTCGCTAATGGGGCTGGGAAGACACGCTCAGGCGGAAGGGCACTATGCGCGAGTCGTCGAATTGAAAGGGGACCACGCCTTTGCCCGCTACATGCAGGCCATGGCGCTGATCCGGCTCGGCCACTACCAATCCGCCCGGTCCCGGTTGGAAGAAGGCCGCCGGACGCTGCCCGGCGATATCGACATCACTCACGCCCTGGCCCGGCTTCTGGCGGCGGCTCCCGACAGCAGCGTCCGCAACGGACCGCTGGCCCTTCAGCTCTTGCAGGAGGTGTTTCAAGCCCAGCAGGAAGTCTCCTTCGAGCACGTGGAAACGCTGGCGATGGCCTTCGCGGAGACGGGGCAGTTCCAGCGGGCGGTCCAGATGCAGCAGGCCATGATCGAGGACGTCAGCCGCGGTGGCCGAATGGACCTCGCCCGAATGCTGCAGGAGAACCTGGGACGGTATCGCCGGGGACAGGCGTGCCGGGAACCCTGGAAGGACGATGACCCGGTCTTTTCACCGCTTCCGGGGAAATAGGGGGGAACAGGAATGTCCCCCCTCCTTTACCAGGCGATCCTTAGCCGGAACTGAATGATTCGGGCAAGAGCCGTATTGCGATATCGTGCGAAGGCGCTTGGGTTCGCGAGGGAAAAGCTCGGGCTATAGAACTGCGCCCGGTTGAAGACATTGAAAATTTCTGTCCCAAACTCCAGACGCACGCCCTCTGTGACCTGAAAGTCTTTCAGGATCGACAGGTTCTCGGTCGAGTATCCGAACTTGCGAACATCCGGCAACTGTCGGGTGTCCGCAAAGCCGATCACCCGGTTCTCAGGCGCAAATGCGTCCACGTTGAGGGTGTTTTTCTGCGAGCCGTTGGGATCGTACGCTCCATGGCTGACACCGCCCCCGATGCCTCTTCCGGTGCGATTGACACGCCCCAGGTCGATGGGGTCTCCCGACATGTAGTTGTGCCACCCCATGACCCGCCATCTCCCGATGAAGTGGTTGAGCACGGTGGAGGCGTCGGCACCCCATTTCTGCCCCCGGCCGAAGGGCAATTGCCAAGTCCAGGTCAGGGCCAAATTCTGGGGACGATCATAAGGCGTCAGGAAACGGACTCGGCCCCCTCCATATCCCTCATGCGACACACCGGGAGCGCCGAATACTCCATAACCTCTGCCAGTGGCGATGTTCTTGGAAATGGTATACGCCAGCAGAAAACTGAGGCCCCCGCCAAAACGCTTCTGGGCGCTGATGTTGGCGGCATGGTAGGAGGTAATCCCTCCGTGGGCGCCTCTCAGGTTGACTCCCGTGTATTGGGGATAGGGACGCGAAGCCTGCCGGACACTACCGGTGAACCCCGCAT
>WTHE01000067.1 GCA_011523315.1 Candidatus Binatota bacterium | reverse complement strand
AATGCTCGGCAGCCCGGCCACCATGTATGTCTACAATGCCGGCCGGCTCGCCCTGGTCAACGCCCCAAGCACGGGCATCGCAGATGATCAGGTCATCTACGCCTACGTGCCCAAGATGATCGCCTATTATCTGGGCGAGGAGATGATCATCCCCAATGTCCCGACCTATCTGTGCTGGGAAGCCTCCGACCGCCAGTACGTCCTGGAGCATCTTGAGCAGCTCGTGGTCAAAGCCGCCAATGAGTCGGGCGGCTACGGTATGCTGATCGGGCCGCACTCGACGGCCGCCGAACGCGCCGAATTTGCCGCAAAGATCGCGGCCGCGCCGCGCAACTATATCGCCCAGCCGACGGTGTCCCTGTCCCGCGTCCCGGTCCTCGTCGATACGCACTTTGAGGGCCGCCATGTCGATCTGCGGCCGTATATTCTGTACGGCAAGGATATGTATGTCCTGCCCGGCGGCCTGACCCGGGTGGCGCTCAAAAAAGGCTCGCTGGTCGTCAACTCGTCCCAGGGCGGCGGCAGTAAAGACACCTGGGTGTTGTCCGGCCCGCCGTCGGCTCAGACCCGGGCGGCCACCCCGGCCACACGGGACGCCTAGAGACGGCCGCCGCCCGGACCCGCCCAATGCAGGAAGAGTCGTATGTTAAGCCGCGTTGCCGACACGATCTACTGGATGAGTCGCTATATCGAGCGGGCCGAAAATGTCGCCCGTTTCATCGATGTCAACCTGCTCATGCTGCTCGATCTGCCCTCGGGCGCCCGCGAACAGTGGGAGCCGCTGATTATCGCCTCCGGCGATCACACCCCATTCCAGGACTCCTACGGAGAGGCAACCCGCGCCAATGTGCTGCAATTTCTGACCTTCGATCAGCACAACCCCAACTCCATTGTGTCGTGTTTGCGCACCGCCCGCGAGAACGCCCGATCCATCCGCGAGGTCATCTCGTCGGAAATGTGGGAGCAGGTCAACACGTTTTACCTGATGGTCAATGCATCGGCCGCCGACAGCCGCGTCATGAGCGCCCCGCACGACTTCTTCAGCGACATCAAGCTGGCCAGCCATCTGTTCGAGGGGCTGACCGACAATACCATGTCGCACGGCGAGGAGTGGCACTTCTCCCGGCTCGGCACCCTGCTGGAGCGGGCCGATAAGACCTCCCGCATCCTGGATGTGAAATATTTCATGCTGCTGCCGACGGCGTCTGAGGTCGGCAGCCCGTTTGACACCATCCAGTGGGCGGCGGTGCTGCACTCGAGCAGCGCGTTTGAGATGTATCGCAAGCGCCATCACCAGATCAGCCCCACCCTGGTGGTTGACTTCCTGCTGCTCGACCGGGATTTTCCCCGCTCGGTCCACCACTGTCTGATTGAGGCCGACGAGTCCCTGCACGCGATTTCGGGCACGCCTTTGGGCGCCTTCAGAAATCCGGCCGAGCAACACCTGGGTCAGCTCCGCTCAGCACTCGCCTACACCGAGGTCAGCCAGATCATTGAGCGGGGCGTGCACGAGTTTGTCGACGCCTTTCAGACCAAGCTCAACCTGGTCGGAGACGGCATCTTCGACACCTTTTTTGCCGACCGGCCGATTGGTGGCGCCGTGTCGCAGCCCTGAGACACGGGCCAGCTACGCCCGTTTTGCCTCGACCTCCACATCCAGGCTGTGTCCCCCGCCCCCAAAGGCCACGCCCTTGAGGGGCGTCACATCGCTGTAATCCCGGCCCCAGGCCAGGACGATGTGTTGGTCGGTCGGCATCAGGTTGTTGGTCGGATCGAAGTCCACCCAGCCCTGACCCGGACTGTAGACCGACACCCAGGCGTGGGATGCGGCGGCTCCGACCAGAGACGCCGAGCCGGTCCGGTCAGACGCGGTTTCGAGGTAGCCGCTGACATAACGGGCGGCCAAACCCAGGGAGCGGAGACACGCAATCGCCAGCTGGGCGTAGTCCTGACACACTCCCCGGCGGTGGGACAAGACCTCGCCGACCGGGGTTGCCGTGTTGGTGAAGCTCGGATCGTAGCTCAGGTCGTGGTAGATGCGCTGCATCAGCTCGTGGGCCGCTTCGAGCACACAGCGTCCGGGCGAGAACGACGGCGCGGCATACTCGGCAAAAGCCGGGGCGGCGACGATCAGGGGAGAGTCCAACACAAACTGACGGGCGGCCAGCAGCTCGGGATCAAGACTGTAGGCCAGCTCCCGGCCAAGCTCCTCCCAGGCCGGCGACGCCTGGAGCGGGGGCGGCACGGCTGGACTGAGCAGCACCCGACTCGACGCCCTCACCTCCAGCACGGTATGAGCCTCCTGGATCGCAAAGTGGACCACCCGGTTACCAAAAAAGTCCTCGCGTTCCTGATATACCGCCGGGGTTGGATTGATCCGGAGCTGGCTGGTCTGACACTGCTGACGCTCCCAGGACCGCGGCAGCAGATACGCCTCATTCTGGCAGTGGGGGACCGGCAGACTGTAGCGATAGCGGGTCGTATGGACGATGGTGTAGGGAATCATACCCGGTGTTCCATCAGCTGTTGCTGGGCCTCGATATGGCTGAAGTAGGTCTGACTGAGGGCGTCGGACAGGGCCAGTAGCAAGGCTCCCAGCCGGGCAAACAGCTCGTCCAGGCTTTCATAGACCGTCGCTTCCCACACGGCCTGGGACAGTCCCTCGATATCCGTCGTCCGCAGCGCAGTCAGGGCTTGCAGCACCAGACGTTGGGCCGGGCTGCGGTGCGGCAGGCTGGTCGTGCGCGGCAAGCCATCGACGTGCTCCTGCAACCGGACCAGCTGGTAGCCGAGCGAGCGGGGATTGCTCTCATCGTGCAGCAACAGGTCAAGCGCGGCCTGGGCGTCGACCTGGCTGTGATAGCGCCGCCGGTAGGTCCGCAGGCTGTCGGTCATGGTCAGCACC
>WTHE01000299.1:2221-13982 GCA_011523315.1 Candidatus Binatota bacterium | reverse complement strand
GGCCGGTGTACGCAATGCGCTCACCAAATGCCTGGGTTCGACCAATTCGCACAACTCCGTGCGGGCGACCCTGGAAGCGCTGCGCAGTCTGGCCCTGCCCGAGCAGGTTGCCGAACGCCTGGGAAAAAGCGTTGAAGAATTACGGGGCGAAGGGTTATGAGTGAAACCTCGAACGTGCTGGAAATCACGCTCAAACGGAGTGGGATTGGCCAGACCCGCCGTCAGCGTGAAACGTTGCGCGGCCTCGGCCTGACCCACCGGGAAAAGACTGTGCTCCGCAACAACTCGCCCTCCTTGCAGGGCATGATTCGAAAAGTCCACCATCTGATTGAGGTACGGGCGCATGGATCTTAGTCATCTCAAACCGGCCGCTGGGGCAACAAAAAACCGCAAGCGGCTCGGCCGTGGCCCTGGCTCGGGTCGGGGCAAGACCGCCGGGCGGGGCCATAAGGGTGAGGGCTCGCGTTCCGGCTCCACGCTGTCGCCCGGCTACGAGGGCGGCCAGATGCCGCTCGCCCGGCGCCTGCCCAAGCGCGGCTTTCATAACCCGTTTCGGACCGAGTACCAGGTCGTGAACCTGCGCAGCCTGGAGCGTTTCGAGGCTGGAACGCGTATTGACGCCGACGTTCTGCGCGCGTCGGGTTTGGTGCGGGGCAGGAAAAAGATCAAAATCCTGGCCAGCGGCGAGTGCACCAAGGCGCTGACCGTCAGAGCCGATGCCTTCAGCCGACAGGCGCGCGAGAAGATCACCGCCGCCGGCGGGGTGGCCGAGGTCGGATAATCATGCTCGAAGGCTTCCAAAACGCCGCCAAGATTACGGAACTGCGGCGCCGTCTGTTTTTTACCCTGGGTATGCTGGCGGTGTATCGCGTTGGCGTGGCCATTCCCACACCGGGCATTGATGGCGAGTCTCTGGCCGCCTTTTTTGAACAGGCGGCCAGCACTGTTTTCGGTCTGGTCAATCTGTTTTCCGGCGGAGCCCTGGAGCGCTTTTCGATCTTTGCCCTGGGTATCATGCCCTACATCAGCGCCTCCATCATCCTGCAACTCCTGACTGTCGTGGTTCCCACCCTCGAACGCCTGTCCAAAGAGGGTGAGCTGGGTCGGCGAAAGATTACCCAATACACGCGCTACAGCACGGTCGGGCTGTCGCTGGTGCAGGGCTTTTTCATCAGCATCGGCCTGGAGCAGATCCAGGCGCCGGGTGGCAACTCCGTCGTATTTGAGCCCGGCTGGAGTTTCCGCCTCATGACCATGATTACCCTCACCGCCGGCACGGCTTTCATCATGTGGCTGGGCGAGCAGATTACCGAGCGGGGCATTGGCAACGGTATCTCCCTGGTCATTTTTGCCGGCATTGTGGCCAGCATTCCCTCGGCGGTGACCGCCACGACCGAATTTGTGCGTGAGGGCGAGCTGGGTATTCTGACCGTCGGGCTGCTGCTGGTTGGCATGGTGGCCATCGTTGGAGCGGTGATCTTCATGGAACGCTCTCAGCGGCGCATCCCGGTGCAGTACGCCAAACGGATGGTCGGCCGCAAGGTCTACGGCGGGCAGAGCTCGCATCTGCCGCTGAAGATCAATACCGCCGGAGTCATTCCGCCTATTTTTGCCTCGTCGGTCCTCATTTTTCCGGTGACCATAGCCGGGTTCTCCGAGCATGCCTGGGCCCAGGCCGTGGCCGATATCCTGGCTCCCGGCAGCTCCATCTACAACTTGGCTTATGTAGCCATGATCATTTTCTTCTGTTACTTCTATACTGCGGTCGTCTTCAATCCGACCGACGTTGCCGACAATATGAAGAAATACGGAGGGTTTATCCCCGGGATCCGGCCTGGGCAGCGGACGGCTGAATACATTGACCGGGTGTTGAGCCGCATTACCCTGAGCGGCGCCATCTATGTGGCCATCATTTGTGTCATACCCAATCTGCTGGTCAGTTTCTTTAACGTGCCCTTCTTCTTTGGCGGAACGGCGCTGCTGATCGTTGTTGGTGTGGCCCTTGACACGGTCGGCCAAATGGAAACCCAGATCATGATGCGCAACTATGAAGGATTTATGAAACGGGGCCGCATTCGGGGCCGCAGAGGATAGCCCACGCTACAGGCTTATGATCTTCCTCAAGTCGCCACACGAAATTGAACTCATGCGCAAAGCCAACCGGATCGTGATCGAGATCCTGGCTGAGCTGCGAGAGCAGGTGCGCCCCGGTATCTCAACCGGTGAAATTGACCGCTGGGCCGCCGAACTGATTCGGAAAAAGGGCGCCGCGTCTGCCTTCAAGGGGTATACCATCCGCAATGGCTCGGTGCCCTTTCCGGCCACGATTTGTGTGTCGATCAACGATGAGATTGTCCATGGGATTCCGAAGACTGCGCGCACCATCCAGGACGGAGACGTGGTGAGTCTTGATTTTGGTGTCATCCATGAGGGCTTTTATGGGGACGCCGCCATCTCCTTCGTGCTCGGAGCCGCTCCGGAGCGTACACACAAACTCCTGACCACGACGGCCGAGTCGCTCGAAGAAGGGATCGCCCAGGCCCAGGTCGGAAACCGCTTGGGCAATGTGTCGGCCGCCATCCAGGACCGTGTTGAACGGGAAGGCTTTTCCGTTGTGCGTGAGTTTGTCGGTCACGGGGTGGGGCGGCGCCTGCACGAGGATCCCGCCGTCCCCAACTATGGCACCAAAAATCGCGGGGTTCGCCTGCGAGAAGGCATGGTCCTGGCGATTGAACCCATGGTCAATATGGGACAGGCGGCGGTCATGATGAAAGATGACGCCTGGACTGCGGTGACAAAAGACGGCAGCTTGTCGGCGCATTTTGAGCACTCCATTGCGATTACGGAGCGCGGGCCACAGATCCTGAGCCAGCTCTGAAGTCGTCAGAGAGGAGCCGTGTATGAAAGTTCGGGCTTCGGTCAAAAAGATTTGTCGGAAGTGTAAGCTTATTCGCCGTTTTGGAAAAGTGCGCGTTATTTGTGAGAATCCCCGCCACAAACAACGCCAAGGCTAGGACCAGCGAGGACAGGGAGAAGCACCATGGCACGTGTCGCCGGGATTGAACTGCCCCGGAATAAGCGGATCGAAATCGGCCTGACCTACATCTACGGCATTGGGCGCAAGACGGCGGCCGACATCCTTGCGACGGCCGCCGTCCCGCTGGAGCGCAACACCGATGATTTAAGCGATGACGAGGTGGCCACGATTCGCCGTGTTCTCGAGGAAGACTATCGGGTTGAGGGCGACCTGCGCCGGGACGTGACCGGCAATATCAAGCGCTACATCGACATCGGCTCCCATCGGGGCATCCGGCACCGCAAGAATCTGCCGGTCCGGGGACAGCGGACCAAGACAAACTCGCGGACCCGAAAAGGCCCCAAGCGCACGGTGGCCGGGAAGAAACAGGCGCCGGTTCGCTAGTCCGCAGCTGTAAGGAGAATATGGCATGGCCAGAGCCGGCGAGCGTGCTTCGACACGCAGGAAACGCGTGAAGCGGTCGGTCCCAGAGGGCGTCGTTCATATCTACTCGACCTTCAACAACACCATCGTGACCATCACCGACCCGCAGGGGAATTCGGTCGCCTGGGCCAGTTCGGGCAGCGTCGGCTTCAAAGGCTCACGCAAGGGCACGCCGTATGCCGCGCAAATGGCGGCCGAGAGCGCGGCGCGAAAAGCGGCCGATGCCGGCATGCGTTCCGTTCAGGTCCATGTCAAGGGACCGGGAGCGGGACGGGAGTCGGCCCTGCGCTCATTGCAGGCCACCGGCTTTGCGGTGAGCGTCATCCGGGACGTGACCCCGATTCCGCATAACGGCTGTCGTCCTCCAAAACGGCGACGGGTCTGAGGCGGCTGAGGCCAAGAAAGTCAAAAGTCAAAGGGCAAATGTCAACACTCACACGCGAGAGAGACTGTGGTGAGCCATCACTGACACGACGGAGCCCCCCACCAAGCTAGACGAAAGCTGGAGGATTTTGTGGCGCGATACAGCGGGCCAGTCTGTCGCCTGTGCAGGCGAGAGGGAATCAAGCTTTTCCTCAAGGGAGAGCGCTGCTACACCGATAAATGTGCAATCGAACGGCGGAGTTACCCGCCGGGACAGCACGGTCAGGGCAGAGGCCGGAAGGCGACCGAGTATAGTATCCAGCTGCGTGAGAAGCAAAAACTCAAACGCATCTACGGCGCCCTGGAGAAGCCCTTCCGTCGAATGTTTTCCCTGGCCGAGCGTCGGCGCGGCGTCACCGGTGAGAACCTGCTCTTGCTCCTGGAGCGTCGTCTTGACAACACCGTCTACCGGATGGGATTTGCGACCTCGCGTTCGGAGGCCAGACAGCTCGTCCGCCACGGCCACTTTCTGGTCAATAATCGTCGGGTGACCATTCCCTCCTACATGGTCGGCATTGGCGACGAGGTCCAGGTTCGGGAGGCGAGCCGGAAAATTGCCCGTATCCTGGAGGCGGCCGAGCTGGCCCAGCGGCGTGGCGTACCGGAATGGTTGGAGGTTGAGAAGGATACCTTTGTCGGCAGAATGAAAGCCCTGCCCGGACGGGCTGACCTCACCGTGCCGGTCAACGAACAGCTGATTGTTGAGCTGTACTCGAAAGTCTAACACCGCATGCCACCAGGGTGGCTCCGGATTGTCGCCCCGCACGTCTAAGGAAGAGGGAGGAGCATGCAGGACACTTGGCATAGTTTGATCAAGCCGCAGAACCTCGACGTTGAGGAGCAAACGCTCACGCCCACCTACGGTCGCTTTAGCGGAGAGCCTTTTGAGCGGGGTTTCGGCACGACCATAGGGAACGCCTTGCGCCGGGTCTTGCTCTCGTCGCTGACCGGCGCGGCCATCACCAAGGTGCGCATCAACGGGGTGCTGCACGAGTTCTCAACCGTGTCCGGGATGACCGAAGACGTCACCGACCTGTTGCTCAACCTCAAAGAAGTCCGTTTTCGTCTTGAGGACACCGACCAGGAGACGGTCCGGCTCGACGTGCAGGGTCAGCGTGAGGTGACTGCAGCCGACCTGACAGTTGGCGCTCAGGTCGAAATTCTGAACCCTGACAAGCGTCTCGCCAGCCTGGGCAAAGACACCAGCCTCGAATTCGAAGCGGTCGTCCAGACCGGTCGAGGGTATGTGACTGCCGAGCGGCATAAATCTGAGGAAGATCCCATCGGCACGATTCCGCTCGACGCGGCATTTTCTCCAGTGCGCAAGGTGAATATCGCCATCACCAATGCGCGCGTCGGCCAGCGGACCGATTATGAGCGGCTGGCCCTCGAAGTGTGGACCGATGGCAGCCTGAAGCCCGAAGAGGCGGTCGCGTCGGCGGCCCGGATTATCCAGGACCAGCTCAACGTTTTTGCCGGTCCGGGTGGGGAGCAGGAATGGCGACCCGAGATCGGCGAAGAGCCGGCCGTGGTTGTGAATGAGAATCTGCTCCAGCCGATTGAAGAGTTGAACCTGTCAGTACGCTCTGCCAACTGCCTCCAGAGCGCTGACCTGCGCTATGTTGGCGAACTTGTGCAGCGCAGTGAGGCCGACTTGCTCAAGACCAAGAACTTCGGTCGGAAATCCTTGAACGAAATCAAGGAAACCCTACAGAGCATGGGGCTGGAGTTGGGGCTGCAGCTCGACGACTTTCCCCCGCGAGAAGAGCTGGACCGCCTGCGCGCAGAACACGAGCCAGAGCTGAGTTCCTAGAGCCCCGTAGGGGACATGAGATACACCGCCATGCGACACCTCAAAACCGGACGAAAACTGAACCGTACCACGGCGCATCGCCGAGCGCTGATCCGTAACCTGCTCAAGGCGCTCATCCAGCGTGAGCAAATCCAAACGACCGACGCCAAGGCCAAAGAACTCCGCCGCTGGGCCGACCGTATTGTCACCTTGGGCAAGAAGGATACCCTCCACGCCCGCCGTCTGGCCTATGCCCAGTTGGGCAGCCGGACCCTGGTGTCGCGTTTGTTTGACGACATTGCCCCGCGTTTTGAGAATCGCGCCGGCGGCTATACCCGGATTATCAAGCTCGGCCCTCGACGCGGCGACGCGGCTCCGCTATCCTTGATTGAGTTCACCGAACGCGAGGCCGAGACGGCGACCGACTAAAGGCCACAGCCGGTCGGCAGTGGAACGGGCCATGCGAGGGCGGTCCGAGTGTTGGAGGAGTGGGAGGAGCGGGCGGAACGAGCCAAGAGTGTACCAAACCAGGGGGGCGGGCTGCATGCCGCCCCCCTGGTTTGCTGAGGGCTCGGCCCGAACACGGGTATGGCACAGCGACGGTATCGGTTACAGGTGAGTGCGTTTGAAGGAAGCCTACTGGTGGGGAGTTGCCTGTTTGCTTCTGTTCTGATTTTTGTCTTTGGCATCTATGTTGGCAAAGAGGTTCAAGCCCAGAAAACGGTCGAACAGGCCACGCCGTTACGTGTGCCTGTTGGACGGTCGAAAACCGAACTCCTCGCCCGCCCGCCGGCGTTGCCTGTGCCCAGTCCCCAAGCGGTGGTCCCGGTCCAGCAGCCAGAGAGTCCGAAACCATCCGCTCCGCCGCCTCTTTTGGCCACGGCCGAGCCACCTGCCGCCGCGCCTGAGCCCAAGCCACCCGTCACAGCCCCACCACGCGCGCAGCATGAAAAGCCGCCCGCCAAACCGAGACGCTGGAGTGTCCAGGTCCAGGCCACGACCCGGCAGCAAACCGCTCGGCAGACCGCGCAACGGCTGCGCCAACAGGGCTACAGCCCCTCAATCAGCAAGGTCGTTCGGCAGGGCAGAGTGTGGTATCGGGTTCGGGTCGGACCCTTTAGTGAAGAGCTGGAGGCCAAGGCGGCGATCTCGCGTTTCCGACACCAGAAAACCTTTGCCCAGGCCTACCCCGTTTTGCACTGAGAGCAGTCTATGACGGTACGAGAGGCCATCGCCCGTGTGGCCGCCGGCCATGACCTGAGCGAGCAGGAGATGGCTCTGGTCACCGCCGAGATCATGGACGGCCAGGCCACCCCGGCCCAAATCGGCGCCCTGTTGACCGGTTTGCACGTGAAGGGCGAGGTTGTGGCCGAGATTGCCGGTGCAGCCAGGGTGATGCGAGACCGTGCCACCCGGGTCGAGCCACCCGGGCCGGTCATTGATACGTGTGGGACTGGCGGGGATGGCTGCCGCACCTTCAACATTTCCACCGCTGCGGCCTTTGTCGTTGTCGCGGCTGGCGGCCGTGTGGCCAAGCACGGTAACCGGGCCATGTCCGGCGTTGTTGGCGGCGCGGATGTCCTGGAAACGCTTGGAGCACGCATTGAACTGACGCCGGAACAGGTGGCCCACTCCCTGCAAACGGTCGGCTTCGGCTTCTTTCTGGCGCCGGCCTTTCATAAGGCGATGCGATACGCCGTTGGACCGCGTCGAGAAATCGGGATTCGGACGATTTTCAACCTGCTCGGCCCGCTGACCAACCCGGCCGGGGCCGGACACCAGCTCATCGGCGTTTTTGCCCAGCGCTGGGTCGCGCCGCTGGCCGAAGCCCTGGGCCGCCTGGGGAGCCGCCATGCGCTGGTCGTCCACGGCGCGGACGGTCTGGATGAACTCTCGCTGTCCGGTCCCAGCCACGTTGCCGAGTGGACCGAGGGTCGGGTCAAGACCTATACCGTTCAGCCCGCCGAATTCGGCCTGTCCGCCTGCCGGCTGTCCGAGCTGCAGGTGAACAGCGCCCAGGAATCGGCCGACCTCATCCGCCATGTTTTTGCCGCTCAGCCCGGCCCGGCCCGTGATATCGTGTGTTTCAACGCCGGGGCCGCGCTGTACGCCGGCGATCTCGTCCCGTCTGTCGGCCAGGGGATCGCCCGTGCCCAAGCCGCCATTGATAGCGGAGCTGCCGCGCGAACGCTTGACGCCTACATTGCTCTGAGCCTCACGGAAGCGGAATGATTCTCGACGACATTGTGGCCCACAAACGGACCGAGCTGGCCGCTCAGAAACGGACGCTTTCCCTGGCCCAACTCCAGGATTCGGTCCACTTCCAGGCCGTGCCGCCCGCCTTTCTGCAGGCGCTTCAGCAACATCCTGGTCGGACGATCATCGCCGAGGTAAAAAAGGCCTCGCCATCAAAAGGCGTCATCCGGGCGGACTTTGACCCGTTGCGGCTGGCCCACACCTATGCCGCAGCGGGTGCCGCAGCCATCTCGGTGCTGACCGATCAGAAGTTCTTTCAGGGGCATCTCGACTATTTAGGCCTGATTCGCGGGCATGTCGGCCTGCCGCTGCTGCGCAAGGATTTTGTGTTCGATCCCTATCAGGTGTATGAAGCCCGGTCGTATGGGGCGAGCGCCATCCTGCTGATCGTCGCCATTCTGTCAGACGCCCAGCTCCAGGAGTTGGCGGCGCTGGCCGACTCTCTGCGGCTCGATTGTCTGGTTGAGGTGCATGACGAGGCCGAACTCGAACGCGCCCTGGCCTGCCAGGTCTCGCTGCTGGGCATTAACAACCGCGATCTGCGCACGTTTCAGACCAGCATCGAGACGACCGAACGTCTGCTGGGGCATATTCCGTCCGACGTGACTGTGGTGTCAGAGAGCGGTCTGTCCCGGGCCGAGCAACTGGACCGACTCGAAGCGCGGGGCGTCAGAGCATTTTTGATCGGCGAGACCTTCATGGCCGCCCCAGACCCTGGCGAACCCCTCCGGGCGATGCTCCGGGCTGCCCCGTGAGCCGCGTCTCTCTCAGCGTCAGATGACGATCCGGGTTAAAATCTGCGGCATTACCAATGTTGACGACGCACGCCTGGCGGTCGAGGCTGGCGCCGATCTGATCGGCCTCAACTTCTACCCGCCCAGCCCGCGCTACGTGTCCGAGCCGACCGCCCGGGCCATCTGTGGCCTGCTCCCGCCCTCGGTCTGGCGGGTCGGGGTGTTTGTGAATGCCCCGCGACACCAGGTGGCGGCCTTGGCCGAGCGACTCGGCCTGCACGCCGTCCAGTTCCACGGCGATGAAACCGCGCCAGACTGCCGTGGCTGGCAACAGAAAACGATTAAAGCGCTGCGGGTCGGGGCTGAGCCCCTGCTCCCGGACTGGTCCACCCACCCGGCCGACTATGTGTTGCTTGACACCTACCGTCCGGGCCGATACGGAGGGACCGGGACCAGCTTTGTCTGGTCGCGGCTGGCCGGGCTGCCCGAGGACCAGCGCCAGCGTCTTATTCTGGCCGGCGGCTTAACGCCCGAGAATGTCGCTACGGCAATCCGCACCGTCCAGCCCTGGGCGGTCGATGTCGCCAGCGGCGTGGAGCGTGCCCCAGGCCACAAGGATGCCGACAAACTCCGCGCCTTTATCCAGTATGCCAAGACAGCCTGACAGCCGTGGTCACTTTGGTCCGTACGGGGGACGCTACGTTGCCGAAACCCTGATGCCGGCGCTGATTGAGCTGGAGGAGCTGTATCGTCAGTGTCGGCGCGACCCGACCTTTCAGACCGAACTGCGCGCCCTGCGCCAAGAATACGTCGGTCGCCCAACTCCCCTGAGCTTTGCCGAGCGTCTGACCCAGCGTCTGGGCGGAGCCAAGATCTATCTCAAGCGGGAAGATCTGTGCCACACCGGGGCGCATAAGATCAATAACACCATCGGCCAGGCTCTGCTGGCCAAACGCATGGGTAAGCGACGCCTGATTGCCGAGACCGGAGCCGGCCAGCACGGCGTGGCGACGGCCACTGTTGCCGCCCTGTTCGGTTTCGAGTGCGAGGTCTTCATGGGCAGCGACGATGTGGTCCGCCAGGCGCCGAATGTTTTTCGGATGCGCCTGCTGGGCGCCAAGCTGCGCGAGGTGGCGGCCGGGACGCGCACCCTCAAAGACGCCATGAACGAGGCCCTGCGGGACTGGATCACCCAGGTCAGCTCTACGTTTTATGTGATCGGAACCGTGGCCGGACCGCACCCCTATCCCATGCTGGTCCGCGACTTTCAGTCGGTGATCGGCCGTGAGACCAAGCGACAGGTGCGCAAACAGACCGGTCGTTTACCCGACTATCTGATTGCCTGTGTGGGCGGTGGCAGCAACGCCATGGGCTTATTCGCGCCCTTTCTGTCGGCGGATCAGGTCCGCATGATCGGGGTTGAGGCCGGCGGCCTGGGACCCGGGCAGGACGCCGCCTCAATCAATGGCGGACACGTCGGCGTCCTGCACGGCAGCAAGAGCTATGTGCTGCAAGACGAGTTGGGCCAGATCCAGGATACCTACTCCCTGGCGCCCGGCCTTGACTATCCCGGGGTCGGACCGGAGCTGAGCCATCTCAACGACCGGGGGCGCGTCGAGTATGTCACGGTCAGGGACGACGAGGCGGTTGCCGCCATCCAGCTGCTGGCCGAGACCGAGGGCATCATCCCGGCCCTGGAAAGCGCCCACGCCATCGCCTATGCGGCGTCTCTGGTGCCGCGCCTGCGGCCCGATGAGACGGTGGTGATTAACGTGTCGGGACGGGGGGACAAGGATCTGGAAAGTGTTGCCCGGTATGTCGAAGAGTCGCGCGACACGGGAGACGGCAGGGGATGACGCGGATCGCCGACACCTTTGCCGTCCTGCGTGCCCGCCGAGAAGTCGGGCTTATTCCCTATATTACGGCCGGCGACCCTGATCTGGAGACCACCTTTGGGCTGGTTCACGAACTCGCCCGTCAGGGGGCCGATATCATTGAACTCGGCGTCCCCTTTTCCGATCCCATGGCCGACGGGCCGACCCACCAACGGGCGGCCGAGCGCGCCCTGCGGAGCGGAACCTCGCTGGCGGGCATTCTCGAGCTGGTCCAGCGCCTGCGTCGCTCCCTCAGCATCCCGATCGTTCTGTTCACTTACTACAATCCGATCTTCCGCTACGGTGGCGGGCGCTTTGCCCGCGACGCGCGGGATGCCGGGGTGGACGGGGTGTTATGCGTAGACCTGCCGCCCGAGGAGGCCGGTGAACTCAAGCGCGAGACCGACGTGCACGATCTCGACCTCATTTTTCTGCTGGCGCCGACCAGTTCTCTGGACCGGGCCAGCGCCGTCCTCGGCCAGGCCCGCGGCTTTGTCTACTACGTGTCTGTGACCGGCGTGACCGGTGCCCGCACCTCACTGCCGGTCGATCTGTCGGAGATGGTGCGCCGCATTCGGGCCATCTCGCCGGTGCCGGTCGGCGTCGGCTTTGGCATCGCGTCGCCCCAGCAGGCGGCCGCAGTGGCCCGGATTGCCGACGCCGTCATTGTCGGCAGCGCCATCTCACAGATCATCGAGACCCATCAGGGCCAGGCCGACCTCCTGCCTCAGGTCGGACGATTTGTCGCCAGCCTCAAGCACGCCCTCCGCCGCCAGGCCGGCCCGGGTGCGACGCCTCTGACCAAAGGCGTCGCCGAATAGGCCACTTCCGACGTGTCACAACGCTGGGCTGTACCAATGGCGTCAATAAGCATTCCCGAGTCGGTCAAGAGCTATTTCCCCAAGAAACTTGATCCAGCTCACCTGTGGGTTCACTACAATCCTGGCGCAGATGCCTTGACGGTGTACTTTACCGATAGCCCTGTCCCGAGCGTGTGGGAAGACATCGACGAGTATGTGTATATCGGCTTTGTCTCGGAGGAGGAAACGCGCGTTATCGGGGTCATGATTGAGCACTTCAGCGAGTGGCTCCTGCTCTCTGGACAGAACCCAGGAGAACGAGGCAGCCTGGATGATGCTGGGCAAAATCCAGGCTGAGAGGCTAAGGAGGGGCTATGGCCGCCGAACTCATTCTGCACCATTATGACTTCTCCAACTACTCG
>WTHE01000299.1:0-2121 GCA_011523315.1 Candidatus Binatota bacterium | reverse complement strand
AGGGGCTATGGCCGCCGAACTCATTCTGCACCATTATGACTTCTCCAACTACTCGGAGAAGGTCCGCCTCGTGCTGGGGCTCAAAGGGCTGTCGTGGCGCTCGGTTGAGATTCCTCCCGTCCTGCCCAAGCCGGACTACCTGCCGCTTACCGGCGGTTATCGCCGCGCCCCAGCCCTCCAGATCGGGGCTGAGGTCTACTGCGATACGGTGCGGATTATTGAAGAGCTGGAGCGGCGCTTTCCCCAGCCTTCGCTCTATCCCGGGCCGGATGTGGCGGCCCAACGGGCTTTTATTGCCGGCCTGGAACGCTGGACCGACTCCATCCTGATCCGCAACACCATCAACTACACCTCGTGTGCCTACGCCGATGCCGAACGCTTCACGCCCGACTTCCTGGCCGACCGGGCGGCCCTGCTCGGCAAACCGGAGCCCGGTCTGGCCCACCGGCGGGCGGCGGCCGACAAGAACCTGAGCCAGCTGCGCCCCCAGCTGGCCTGGATTCACGACCTGCTGAGTGACGGTCGCCCGTATGTGTGTGGCGACAGCATGTCGCTGGCCGACTGTGTGATCTACCACCCGCTGTGGGTCATGGACCAACTGTCGGGCCAGCGCCTGGCGCTTATTCCCGAGCCGATACGGCGCTGGATGGATCGGGTTGCAGCCCGGGGGCACGGGAACTTCCGACCCATGAGATCGTCTGAGGCGCTGGACCTGGCAGCCGCCGCCGACCCGCCACCACCGCCGCCGAGCGAACCGTTCGATGGCGACCCTGCCCTGGGTCAGACGGTCGCGGTGACGCCGACCGATTACGGCAAGGCCAACCCCAGTATCGGCACCCTGGTCTCTATTGATGCGGTGCGTATGGCGCTTCAGCACAGCCAGGCACGGACCGGACTGGTGACCGTCCACTTTCCGCGTTTTGGCTATCAGCTGCGTCAGGTTTCGAGCTGAGCGGGCTCTGCCGACGCAGGACGGAAAACAAGGAGAGGCGCTATGTCTGAGCTGTTCAACTCCTACTACTCCCAGGCCACGCACGGTCCTTTCCAGCTTTTCCAGCTGGGCGACTTCGGACTGGAAGAAGGTGGCACGCTTCACGCCGGCCAGCTCGCCTACACCACGCTCGGCACGCTGAATGCGGACAAGACTAATGCCGTCCTGCTGCCGACCTGGTACTCGGGCACGAGCAAGATCATGGCCGACGTACACGTTGGGCCGGGCCGGGCGATTGACCCGGACCGGTATTTTGTCATCATCGCCAACCAACTCGGCAACGGCCTGTCGAGTTCGCCGACCAATACACCCGCCCCGTTCAACATGGCCCGTTTCCCGCGTATCCGGATTGGCGATGACGTGCGCGCCCAGCACAAGCTGGTGACCGAGCAGTTCGGGATTGAGCGGCTGGAACTGGTGTGTGGCGGCTCGATGGGCGCGCAGCAGACCTACGAGTGGGCGGTGCGCTATCCAGACATGGTCAAACGCGCCGCTCCCCTGGCCGGTACGGCCAAAAACACCCCGCACGACTTTCTGTTTGTCGAGACCCTGACCGAGGCCATCACCTCGGACCCGGCCTGGCATGCAGGCTGGTACACCGACCCGCACGCCGTGCACCTGGGCTTGCGCCGACACGCCCGGCTGTGGGGGGTGATGGGCTTCTGCACCGAGATGTTCAAGCAGGCAACCTGGCGGGAGCTGGGTTTCTCATCGCTTGAAGACTTTATCGTCGGCTTTGTCGAACACTACTTTCTGCCCATGGATCCGAACAACCTGTTGTGCATGGCCTGGAAGTGGCAGCGCGGCGATGTCAGCCGCCACACCGACGGCGATCTGGCTCAGGCCCTGGCCCGCATCACCGCCAAGGTCTTTGTCCTGCCCATTGACGAAGACATGTTCTTTCCGCCGCGCGACTGCGAAGCCGAGCACAAGCTCATCCCCAACAGTGAGTTTCGGGTGCTCCACAGCATGTACGGCCACCTGGGACTGTTCGGGCTGGAGCCGGTCTATCTCCAGCAGATTGATCAACACCTGGGCGAGCTGTTGGCCCTCGACGTGTAAGCCGGCTACTGGCCGACGACAGGAAACACACATGGAACTGAAAGTTATTCTCTACCAAGTCACCGACG
>WTHE01000370.1 GCA_011523315.1 Candidatus Binatota bacterium | reverse complement strand
GAATCGCTGGCCGGGCATTATATCCCGACCGAAGACATGGGGACTTCGACTGCGGATATCGAACGGGTGCGCAAAGAGAGCCGTTTTGGCGTCGGCCGGGACACCGTCTTTGGCGGCGGCGGCGATCCGTCTCAGATGACGGCCTGGGGTATCTTTTGCGGGCAGCGGGCGTGTCTCGAAGAGGCGGACGGTACGGCCGACTTCCAGGGCAAGACCGTCGCCCTGCCCGGGCTGGGCAAGGTCGGCTATCCGCTGGCCCGCTACCTGCACGAGGCTGGGGCGCGGCTGACTGTGGCCGATGTGGACGAGCGCCGCACCCGGCAGGCTGCCGAAGACTTCCAGGCCCGGGTCGTCAGCCCTCAAGATATTTACACCCAGGAGTGTGACATCCTGGCTCCATGTGCGGCGGGTGGCCTGTTTCACAGCCAAACGATTCCCCACCTGCGCTGCCGGATTATTGGCGGCGGGGCCAACAACCAGCTGGTGAGCGATGCGGACGGTGACGCGCTGTACGAGCCGCACATTGTCTACGCGCCCGATTTCGCCATCAACGCCGGCGGCCTGATCAACGTTGCCGACGAACTCGGTCCCGGCGGCTACCGTCGCGAGCGCGCCCAGGCCAAGACCGAAACGATTTATACGACGCTCAAGACACTGTTTGCCGAGGCCAGGCAGCGTAACATTCATCCCCATCGCCTGGCGGTCACCCTGGCCCAGGAGCGCATTCAGGCGGTACGGCAGCTGCGCCGCATGAACGCCGCCCCTGCCTAGCGTCACAAGAGGTGGATATGCAATCACCACTGGCGGCATGGCACACCGCCCACGGGGCGGTGGTGACCGATGATCGGGGGATCAGTCTGCCCGAATGCTTTGCGGATATTGAGCACGAATACCGTGCCGTCCGAGACGCCGCCGGGCTCATCGACCTGTCTTTCCGGGTCCAGATCGGGGCGAGCGGAGAGGATCGCGTCTCGTTTCTGCAGGGCATGTTGTCGAACGATGTCGAGTCCCTGCAATCCGGTCAGGGCTGCCCGGCAACCCTGTTGACCGATCAGGGCCGGATTGTCGCCGACCTGCGGGTGTACGCGCTCGAAGACAGCCTCATGCTCGACCTTGACGCACGGGTCAAGGACAAGACGGTCGCCGCTCTGGAGCGCTTTATCATTGCCGACGATGTGGAACTCGCAGACCTGAGCGCAGACCGGACCACCATTGGGGTGCAAGGGCCGCTGGCCTCACGCCTGCTGGAGGCGGCCGGCGCCTCAGCCAGCCTGACCGAGGACTGCCAGCACGCGGCAGCACGGCTGGCCGAGACCGCCGTCCGTGTCGTCCGGGTGTCTGAGACGGGCCTGGACGGCTACGCCATCCTGGTTCCCCGGCCGCAAGCCGAGGCAGTATGGCAGACCCTGCTTGAGGCCGGCCGACCGCTGGGCGCCTGCCCGGTCGGCTTAGGCGCGCTCAATATGCTACGGATTGAGGCCGGCATCCCGTGGTACGGTGTGGATATGGACGAGGATCGCATCGTCCTGGAAGTCGGGCTCGATCACGCGCTCAGTTTCAACAAAGGCTGCTATCTCGGCCAGGAGGTGGTTGAACGCGCCTCGGCCCGGGGCCGGGTGAACCGCAAGCTCAGCGGCCTGCTGGTTCAGGGACCGCAACTGCCCCAGAGCGGGGATAAGCTGTTTTCCGACACCAGAGAGGTGGGCTGGATCACCAGCGCGATTCTGTCTCCCCGTTTTGGCCGACCGATCGCCCTGGGCTATGTCCGTCGCGAGCATCTCGAACCGGGCACCCAGCTGCGGATTGACAGAAACGGGACGCCCGTGATAGCGGAGATAGCCGTACTTCCATTCCCTCAGGAATGAGGAGTGCGAGAAGTATCACACGTACGTAGGAGGGTAGTATGGCTCAGCTTGGAAAACGTTATATGTGTGAGGCATGCGGCACCGAGGTTCTGTGTAATAAGCCTGGAGACGGTACGCTGGACTGCTGCGACAAAGAGATGCCGCTCAAAGAGGCAAAACCCCTGCCGTCGTCGGATTAAGAGCGCACAGCTTTCATTCCAGATCAAAAGGGCGACGCGTTGCGTCGCCCTTTTTGCTGGCAGGCTCCATGTCTTTGCCCACTCCTCCAGCCGACCTGGTGGCGTACGGAGGGACGGTTCTCAGCCAGGACCCACAGCGTCCGACTGCCGAAGCCGTAGCCATCGCCGGGGACCGGATCGTAGCCCTCGGCACCGAGGCCGACCTCCGGCCTCTCGTTTCACCTCACACCCAACTGTTGGACTGTCACGGTCACACCGTCCTGCCCGGCTTCATCGACCCGCATCTGCACCTGTTTTCCTGGGCCAGTCGCCGGTGTGGCGCGGACCTCAGCGATGTCGGGTCGATTCCCGAGTTACAGCGCTGTCTGGCGACACATCTGCCCCAGTTGCAGCCCGGAGAATGGCTGCGCGGCTATGGCTACGACGAGTTCCTGCTGACCGAAAAACGCCATCCGACCCGCCACGAGCTTGACGCGGTGTGTCGTGAGCGGCCGATTGTCGTCCGCCACCGCTCCGGTCATGCCGCCGTGCTCAACACGGCCGGCCTGAACCGGGCCGGCATCGGTCCGTCCTTCGCCGACCGCCACGGAGGCTACGCCGAGCGCGACTCCAGCGGCCGGCCGACAGGTGTGGTGTACGAGCTTGAAGCCTGGCTGCGAAGCGTCATACCCCGCCTGCCCGCAGCCCGCTTTCGGGCTGCCGTGCAACACGCCGGACAGGACCTGCTGCGGCTGGGCGTGACCTAATTCCACGACGCCAGCGCGGGAAACACGCTTGAGGACTTGGCAGTTTTTCAACAGCTGGCGGCCGACGGGCTGCTGGCTTCACGGGCCACGGTGATGATCGGCAGTGCAGCCCTGGAACAGCTGCTCGAAGCCCGG
>WTHE01000562.1 GCA_011523315.1 Candidatus Binatota bacterium | reverse complement strand
GGTTCGCACCCGAAAAAAATTGAGCGCCACCAACAGGGGCGGCACCAGGAGCAGGGCGACCAGGGCCAGGCGGGCGTCGAGCAGCAGCATGATGGTCACGATGCCGACCATGGTCAGCACGTCCATGAAGATGGTCAGGGTGCCGGCCGAGAAGGCTTCGTTGATGGCGTCCACATCGGTCGTCAGGCGGGTGACCAGGCGGCCGACCGGGGTGCGCTCAAAAAAGCGGGCCGGCAGTTCCTGCAGATGGGCGAACAGGTCGCGGCGCAGGTCGGCCAGGCTGTGCTGGGCCATGAGCATGGTGGCGTGAAACTGGGTATAGAAGAAGATGAATTCGCCGACCAGGACGCCGGCAAACAGCAGGCCGACCACGGCCAGGCCCTCGGCGTCGTGGTTGGCCATGTAGCGGTCAACGGCCAGCTTCAACAGGTAGGGCTGGGCCAGCACACAGGCCGAGGTCAGCGGCAGACACACCAGGGCCAGCAGAAACCGCGTCCGGTAGGGGCGGACGTAGCGCCACAGCCGCCGCAGCAGGGTCAGATCGTAGGTTTTGCCGAGTTCTACCTCGCGCTGGGTGTCCATCAGAATTCCGCCAGTTCCTGTTCGAGCGCCTGCTGATGAAAGAGTTCGGCGTAGATCCCGTTGCGGGCAACCAGCTCCGCATGCGTACCGGTCTCGGCAATCCGGCCGTCGTCGAGCACGACAATCAGGTCGGCCTCCCGGACCGCAGAGATACGGTGCGAAATCAGAATGACCGTCTTCTCGCGGGTCGAGTCGCGCAGGGCGTGCAGAATGGCCTGCTCGGTCTGGGCATCGACACTCGACAACGCGTCGTCAAGGACCAGGATCGGGGGATCGCTCATCAGGGCGCGGGCCAGGGTCGCGCGTTGTTTCTGGCCGCCGGACAGGGTAATCCCGCGCTCACCGACGACCGTGTCATAGCCCTTGGGCAGCTCCTCGATCTCGTGGCCGATGCTGGCCACCTCGGCCGCCCACTGGACCTGATCGAGGTCAACCGTCGGCATGCCAAAGGCGATGTTGTCCTTGATCCGGGTCGAAAACAGAAACGGGTCCTGGGGCACAAAGCCGATGCCGCGGCGCAGGGCGGCCAGCGAGAAGGTCCGAATATCCCTGCCGCCGATGGTGATCGAGCCGTCACTGACGTCGAACAGGCGCGGCAGCAGATGGACCAGGCTACTTTTTCCCGAGCCCATCCGACCGACCAGCGCGACCGTGGAGCCGGCCGGCACGGTAAAGGTGATATCGCGCAGCACCTGATGCCCATTGTCCGGGCTGTGGTAGGCGAAATCGACATGCTGGAAGCCGATATCGCCCCTGAACGCCCGATCCGGTGTGTCGTCTGGACCGCCGACAATCTCGGGCTCGACACGGAAGACGCTGTCCAGGCGCTGCAGGGCGGCCCGTCCCCGTTGCAAGATAGACACCAGCCAGCCGAGCGCCATGGTCGGCCAGGCCAGCAGGTGGAGATAGCCCATGAAGGCGACCAGATCGCCCAGGCTCAGCCGGCCGGCAATGACCTGAGCCCCGCCGTACCACAGGATGACCAGCAGGCCGAGGCCGGAGACGCTTTTCATCAGCGGCGGGAACAGCCCCCGGACCCGGGACAGGGCGATACTGTCGGCCTTGAAGCGCGCGTTCAGGCTGGCAAACTCGGCGTTCTGCCACTCCTCGCGCGCATAGGCGCGCACCACATGCATGCCGCTGGCACCCTCCTGAACCCGGGTCGAGAGGTCGGCCAGGCCCTCCTGGACGCGCAGGGTGCGGGCCATGAGCTGACGGCTCATGGCCCGGACAACGACGATCATCAGCGGGTAGGGAGCCAGGGCGACTAGGGTCAGGCCGGGGTCCATGGCGATCATGGCCGACAGCGCGTACACATAGTACAGGGGGGTGTTCAGCACATTCAGAATGCCCAGCCCCAACAGCAGCCGAACCGCGTTCACGTCGTTCACGAACCGGGACATCAGGTCGCCAGTAAAGTTGCGCTGGTAGTAGCGCAGCGACAACTGCTGGACGTGGGCGAACAGATCGTTGCGCAGCTCGTACTCAATGTCGCGGCCGACATTGAAGATCAGAAAACGCGAAAAGGCACGGACCACGCTCAGAATCAGGGCCACCCCGATGATGGCCGCCACCGACAGGCTGATATCGAAAAAGGGCAGGCCCTGCTCAATGCCTTCCACCGCGCGTTTGAGCAGCAGCGGAATGGACATCGCCAGGCTGGCGGTCACCAACAGGCACAGGATACCGCGCAGATACCGGTAGCGGTAACGAAAGATATACGGCCAGAGACGGTACATGACAGGATTGGTTCACCATACCGACGCGTCCCACCAGCGGCAAGGGGACAGAGGTGAGGGGTGGTGTATCACTTTGCAATTCCGTGCGTCAGCAAAAAGAATGGGCATTGAAGAAAAGCAGGTCAACAGGCAGTGTTGCCGTAAATTCTTCAGTGTGACCCCCCTGAATGCGCCCATCTCTGCCGAAAATTTCCAATCGATGTTTATTGGGGGGTGGTTGAGTGGCGTAAGGAGCTGTTTTTGCTGGATTTCGGTCTGAAAAAGTTCCAGAAAACGTCTAAAAAACACCCCCAAAATGCCCAAAATAGACGGTTGCTGCGCAAAAATAGACGTTTTTGGGCGATTTTTTCCATTTTGACGGCGTTTTTTCCACTGCGACAGCGACTCACGCAGACCCTTGAACCCGGCCGTATCCGCCCCTTACCCAGCCCGTAACGCCCGTTTCAGGGTCCCCCTGAGCAGGGGCCGGCAAACGCCTCACGTACTGCGCGCTGACGGCGTAGTCAGGCTCTTGAGAAAACTGTTTGCGTTTTGTATTGATTTTTGTAGCATTGGTGAAGGAGGAGCCACCATGCAGGCACACAGGCGCAAGCAAGCAAGCAAG
>WTHE01000396.1 GCA_011523315.1 Candidatus Binatota bacterium | reverse complement strand
CGCCGCCCGCTCATCATGCACAACGGTGCGGCTGGCCTGGATAAACGCTCGCCAGCCAACCAGGAGAAAGACGAGGTGGCCAAGAAACGCGGGCGCAACCGCACCATTCATGATGACGCGCGGCTGCAAGAACTGGAGTGTCAAACCAGCCTGTGGCTCGATGAACAGACCGGTCTGCCGACCATCCCCCCGGCGGCGCTCCGGTCGTGTATCGAGTCGGCAGCCCGCAAATTCAAACAGGGGCCGCAGGTCCGTGAAGGACTCCTCGTCGAGTCCATTGAGACCTTTACCTATGACCAGCGCCTGGGGAAGACCGTCGAAGAACTCAGCAAAACAGTCCAGTTCACCACAAATGTCGTGGTCCAGCGCAACCGCATCCCCCGGACCCGCGCCAAGTTTGATGAGTGGGGGGTAACATTCATTGTGGAGACAGACGACGAGCTGGTGGATGTCCCCCAACTCCAGCGCTGGCTGGCGATTGCCGGTCGGCGGGTCGGACTCGGGGATTGGCGCCCGGAGAAATCCGGCGATTATGGACGGTTTGATCTGGTGAGTATCTCCCTGCTGGAAGACTGAACGGCAGGGACCCATTCTGGGCGGGGCGGGGCGAGGCAAGGCGAGGCAGGCGCATGGCAGGGCTTGGCAGGGTTTTTTCAGGGAGAGGCTCACTCTGCAATTCTCTTCGCTGGACGTGAGCCGGCAGCCTTGCTTCGACTCCGCTCCACCCTTCGGCGGGGCTCAGGACAGACTTATGCTTCGACTTCGCCCTTCGGGCTACGCTCAGCACGAACGGGAGACCGTTGGTCCTGAGCGTAGGCGCAGCGCGCCTGAAGTCGAAGGGCGACACAGCATCGTGAACCGCGCTAGAGCAGTTTCTACCGTAGTGTAGCGGGCAGGAAGGCACTCTTCGGCACCTCCTCCGGGGATTCTCTTCGGCATTCCGGCTCGCCCCGCTACGTCATTACGAAAACCGCGCTAGGCGAGGGACGTCACCTTATCGGCAGACGCCGCCGTCGTTGTTGGCGTCGTGCATATAGCGATAGGCCGGATGGCCACGCCGAGCCGCGCGAGGAAGACTGCCCCGTGCTGAGCCCGTGCGTTCGATATGCCTGCCGATAGGCGACAAGCATTTCTGACCATAGTAACTCCGAAGTCGGTACACCTATATGACAGAGCACGGCCAGACAAGAACGGGGGCATGGCCGCCGTCCGTCCCGTTTATCTTCGAAAATCCGCTTTGGCGAGAAGCGAACCCGCTTTGGTCGCCCAGAGGGCGCAATATGCATCGTCCCTTGCGCAGGTTGGTCTGGCGCTCTGCTGTGGTCTGTCTCTCGCAGCGGCGCAGGACCAAGAGAAGATGCTGCCGGAGACTCCGGCCGTCACGCATGTTCTCGATATTCCTGCGGCTGGTGGGCTGTATTCCGGGGTAGGAGCCATCCACGGGTGGATATGCGAACCCATGGGGGACCTGACGGTCCGGTTTAATGGGGGCGCTCCCATCCCCTTGCTGTATGGCGCGCAACGGGCGGATGTCCTGGCAGCCGGCGCCTGTGACCACGCAGCGGTGGGCTTTGTGACGATCTGGAATTGGAGCGGGGGGAGCTGACGGCCGCGCCTGTTGACCTCATAACCCCTTGATTTTCTTATGAGAATTGTACACCCATGCAGATTTTCCCGCAATATGACTGATAACTCCTTGATTTTCCTCACTTTTGGTCTGAAACTTCCCTCTATTTCAAAAACGTGACTGATAAGTGTTTGATTTTATTACATTCACATACGAACTTTTGGTATGTTTTTCTAGGCACTGAACCCAAAACAGTGTTTCAATTATATCTCGCGGGAAGAAATTCCCCGAGCGTTCTGGATGCCGGATCGTGTCCGGCATGACGCACGGGGCCGCGTCAGAAATACCAGGCCAGGGTCAGCGACAGGGTGACCTCGTCGTGATTGACCCGCACCGGAATGAAGACCCCATCTCTCCGATTGTGAAAGTTTCGGCCTTCGGCCAGATAGCCGAGATAGCGCACCTCGCCTCTGAGACCGAGCCGGGAGCCGAACAGCTTTTCCAGCCCCGCGCCGCTGGTCCAGGCGGTAAACGTCTCGTCCTGGGTACTGGTGCCGGAGATGAACTCGTCGGGTTGGCACCACTCGGCCATGGGACAGCCGTGAAACCGGACCCGGAAGCGCGTTGACACGCGCCGCACGCCGGCCAGGGCGTACACATCTGTATCGCCCAGCAGCTTCTGCAACATATGCGGGTTGGTGCCCAGTTTGACGGTCAGCCCGTAACTGAAATTCTTGGCGAACGACCAAGTGTCAGGCCAGCTCTCGCCTATCTGGTTGCGGCCTTCGGACTCGCCGACCCCGGCGAGCCGCCCGCGCGAAGACTCGCCGTGGAAAGCAATATCCACTTCTCCGCTCAGGAAGAGTCGCCCCCGGTCCAGCAGCGGCTGGCGATACCCGGCCAGCAGCCCGAACCCATAGCCGGTCGCGTCTGCGGCATCGCGGTCGCGGTACACCTTGCCGCGCTGGGAGGTCGTATTGTGCGGGCTGGTATTGTCCACGGTCTTTTTGTACGAGGTGTCCAGCCATTCCGGGCTGCCGGTGACGCCCAGGTAGAAGCGGCCCGCATCAGCGAGGGCCGTCCCGGCAACGCCTGGGCTCGCCACGATGATGCCTACCAGCAGCACCCGCACTGCGAGCGCCTTCCAGCCCGCACTGCCTGTGGTCTGCTCTCCTCTGGGTGTCGTGTATGCACTGCGCATCGTCTCAGGCTCCCGTTTTGACTATTTCTGGACATTCACCACGGCAGCAGTGTGACACCGTATTCCGTGTGGTGCAAATTCAGGCGGGACAGACTCGTGCGTTTGACTCGCCTTGTGTCCAAGAGTAGTGTCGGAGTGAACGCTGACCTCTTCCTGAT
>WTHE01000422.1 GCA_011523315.1 Candidatus Binatota bacterium | reverse complement strand
ACACGCAGATCTCTGCGGCCGTACGCATGGCTTCTTCGGCAATTGTCCGGGCGTCCAGCCCTGTATGCTTGCGCAAGGCCCGCGCTGCGGCCAGGGCGTAGTTGCCGCCCGAGCCGATAGCCAGAATACCGTCGTCGGGTTCGAGCACGTCGCCCGAGCCTGAGATCAGCAGCGACGAGTCCTGGTCGACGACCGCCATCAGGGCTTCCAGCCGCCGCAGCACCCGGTCCGAACGCCAGTCACGGGCCAGCTCGACCGCAGCCCGGCGCAGGTTGTTATTGTACTCTTCGAGTTTTTTTTCAAACATGTCGCACAGGGTCAGGGCGTCGGCCGTGCTGCCGGCAAAGCCAGCCAGGATTTTGCCCTGGGACAGTTGGCGGATCTTGCGCGCCGTGTGTTTCATGACCGCGTCACCCAGACTGACCTGACCATCCCCGGCCATGACAACCCGACCCTGATGACGGACCGACACGATGGTCGTGCCGTGCATGCTGTAGCCTTTCATGAGCCGCCCACCTCCTGGTGCGGAATGCAGAACGCAGAATGCAGAACGCAGAACGGAAAACACCCCGCGGTAGAGAAGGTCGGTCTTCCGCCCATAGCCTTCCCTCCTGCCTCGTTCCTCATTGGAGCGCCGCTGCGCTAGGCGCGCGGGTGCGCCTTATCGTACACTTCCATGAGGTGGTCGAGGTTCACATGGGTGTATTTCTGGGTCGTGGACAGACTGGCGTGACCGAGGAGTTCCTGGATGGCGCGCAGGTCGGCCCCAGCCTCGAGCAGATGGGTGGCAAAGCTGTGGCGTAGCGCGTGGGGACTGGTTTTCAGGCTGATGCCGCAGGCGCGGGCGTAGTCGGCCACGCTGCGGGCCACGCTGCGGGTGGTCAGACGTCCGCCACGACGGTTGAGAAAGACGGCCGGACAGCTGGGCGAGCGGGGGCTGGCGCCGCGTTTCTTTGGCGTCAGCAGGCTCGGAATCTGAGCCCGGTAGCGGGCCAGGCTGTCGAGTGCGCGGCGCCCGATCGGCACCACCCGTTCGGTATTGCCCTTGCCCTGCACCCGGATGACCTCCAGGTTGTCATCGACATCGTCCCAGTCGAGGCTGACGAGTTCGCTGACCCGCAAGCCGCACGAGTACAGCACTTCGAGCATGGCTCGCGCCCGCAGGCCGGCGGCCGAGTCGGGCGGCGGGGCGTCCAAGAGGCGAAACATCTCATCGACCGGCAGATAGCTCGGCAGCGGATGGTCTTTTTTGGGAGACCCGAGCTGCAGGCTGGGGTCGCGCTGCAACTCGCCCTCGCGGACCAGAAAGCGGAAAAAGCTCTTCAGGGCCGAGAGTTTGCGGCCGATTGAGCTCTTCGTGTGATTGCGGTACAGGCTCGACAGAAAAGCCTGGATCAGGTGGTGATCAATCTGCTGGATGCCGAGCGGACGCGGGTTGGCCCGTGGGGTGGGCCTTTCCACAAAGGCGAAAAATTGGGCCACATCACTCAGATAGTTCCGCTGGGTGTGGGTGGACAGGTTTTGCTCCACCCGCAGGAAAACCTCGTAGCGGGCCAACAGGCTGGGAATAGTCGGTGTCTTCATAGTCTGGACAAGAACGGGGCAATGGTATCAATAAGTCTGTGCCGAATAAAGAGCGGTGTTGAGAAACGGAGGATGCGCCATGCCACAGTCGGCGACCTGTCACCAGTGCGGGGCCGAAATTCATGTTGTCGAGCGGGTCGGCCGTCGGGACAGCTGTCCAGGCTGTGAGGCCGATGTGCGTTGCTGTCTGAACTGTGTGTTCTACGACCCCCACGTGTCACATGCCTGCCGCGAGCCAAACGTCGAGCCGGTCCGGGACAAAGACGCGGCCAATTTCTGCGACTATTTTTCGCTGGGTAATCCGGCCGCCCGGCCTGCGGTCGAGCCGAGCCAGGCGGCTGACGCCCGGGCGCGTCTCGAGGCGCTGTTCGCCAAGAAGAAAAACTAGACCAAGGACAGTCGAATGAACCGCTTGCTGCTCTGCGTGTCCGTACTCGCGCTTATCGTCGGCCTGAGTGCCTGTCAGCCCGACCCGAACAGCCCGCGCGGCGTGGCCGAACGCTTTCTGGACGCGCACTATGTGCGCATGGACCTGCAGGCGGCCAAGGCGTACTGCACCGGTCTGGCGCTCAAACGGGTTGAGGACGAGATCCGCCTGACCGAGGGCCAGGCGATTGACGCCACCACCCGGCTGCCGCGGGTGTATTACAGCCTGGTCAAAGAAACGCCGCGCGGCGACACCAGCGTATCCTTCCAGTATCAGGCCAGGATTACGGTGGCCGGGGGCGGGGAGTTTCAGAAAGAATTGCTGCTCAGCCTGCGCAAGGGGCAGGACGGCTGGCGGGTGATGAATTACAGCGAGTTTGATTGAGCCGTCAGCCCATGGTGTTGTTTCGCCAGCCGGATGCGGCGCGGACGGCCGCCTTTCTGGCCGTCCAGGCCAGCCGCCCCTACAGCTATGCCGAGACCGGCGCGTCGCGCACCGGCCCGCCTCCGGGCTGTGCGGTCGATCATCATCGGGTCTTGCTGGGATACGGACGGGCGACCTTTCGAGCCGCCCGTACGGCGCTGGACGGCTGGCAGATGTTTCGGCTCGGCTGGGTCAGGCTGCGGCCCCAGGCGAGCGCTGATAGCCAATCGAGCGGGCAGATGTCCGCCTTTCCCCCTGTTGAGCGGCCTGTAGCTGAAGGGCAGGTGGTCGCCGTCATCGCCCGGCTGGCCGGGGTGTGGTTTCTGAACGCCTGCCGGGTTGTCTATGTGTGGCAGGACGCCGGAACGATTGACCGCTGTGGCTTTGCCTATGGCACGCTGGACGCCCATATGGCGCGCGGCGAGGAGCGGTTCAGCGTCGAGTGGCATCACACCGACGATTCGGTGTGGTACGACCTGCTGGCGTTTTCTCGACCCCGGCACCTGCTGTTTCGTCTCGGTTATCCGCTGGGTCGGTGGATGCAGCACCGTTTTGCCCGTGACTGTGCCGCAGCCATGACCCGAGCCGTGGCCGGGGCGCCAAACGGCAGACGGGCCGGGGTTGGCGAAGTCCGGATCGTGCGTCGGCATACCCCCCGGACCGAGCTGGCCCGCTGGCTCGGCTATTGGGCGGGGATTGTGGGATTGCTGGGCGGAACGTTTTGCTGGCTGGGGTGAAGATGAGTGAGAATCTCTTCTGGAGAATGACTTCCTCCTCCAGAAGGGATCCGCGTTCGCCGGTGTGGCCGGTAACGCCTATTTCGGCTGGGAGACGAGCCGCAGGTAGGGTTTGAGGGTCTTCCAGCCCTCGGGGTATTTTTCCTTGGCCTCGGCGTCGGACACCGCCGGCACGATGATCACGTCTTGGCCCTGACGCCAGTTGACCGGGGTGGCGACCTTGTGCTGAGCGGTCAGCTGCATGGAGTCCAGCACCCGCAGGACCTCGTCGAAGTTGCGGCCGGTGGTCATCGGGTAGGTCAGCATCAGCTTGATCTTCTTGTCCGGCCCGATCACAAAGACCGAGCGAATGGTGGCGTTATCGGCTGCGGTACGCGGGGCGCTGCCGCTGGCCTCGGGGTGGATCATGTCGTACAGCTTGGAGACGGCCAGGTCGGCGTCGCCGATCAGCGGATAGTTGACCGCATGGCCCTGGGTTTCTGCGATGTCTTTGACCCAGTTGGTGTGATCGCTGACCGGGTCGGTGCTGAGACCGATGATCTTGCAGTTGCGCTTGTCGAATTCGGGTTTGAGGCCGGCCATATAGCCCAGCTCGGTCGTGCACACCGGGGTGAAATCCTTGGGGTGGGAGAACAGAATCGCCCAGCTGCCCCCAATCCAGTCATGAAAGTTGATTGTGCCCTCCGTTGTGTCGGCGGTAAAATTCGGAGCTTCTTCACCAATATGGAGCGCCATGCTTATCCTCCCCTGAGAGTGATGTGAGCTGAAGATGAACGGGGCCGATCACCGCATCGGGAAGCGGGCCGCGTTCGCCTGCCCTGCAACAGAGTTTCTAGCGATTTCCCAGACGAGAGTCTAGCCTGTGCGCCTAAAACCCGTCGAGCCGGGCCAGCCGCTCGCGGTGATAGGTGGCATCCCCGAAGGCGAACTCGTTCCACTTGGCGCGCTTGAACCAGAAGTGCATATCGTGCTCCCAGGTGAAGCCGATGCCGCCGTGCATCTGGACCGCCCGGTTGGTCGTGCGGGCATACACGTCCGACAGCCGGGCCTTGGCCAGGGCGGCGGCTCGGGATGCCTCGGTGGGCAGGGCGTCAAAGGCGTAGGCGGCATACCACACCAGCGACCGGGCCGGCTCGATGTCGCTGGCCATCTCTGCCGCCATATGCTTCAAGGCCTGGAATGAGGCGATGGGTCGGTTGAACTGGGTGCGGGTTTTGGCGTACTCGACGGCCAGCTCCAGGGCTTTCTGCGCCCCGCCCAGGCTGTCGGCGGCCAGGGCTACACACGCCGCGTCAAGCAGCCTGGCCACGATTTTCCAGCCCTTGTCCTTTTTGCCGAGCAGGGCGGTTTTGGGGACGGCGACCTGCTGGAACTCGGCCCGATACACCCGGCGGGTCTGGTCAACGATAGCGAGCGGGGCGAGGCTGAGGCCCGGCGCCTGACGCTCGACCAGGAACAGGCTGATCCCCTGTTCGGCCTTGCCCGAGGTCCGCGCCACTACCAGCAGGACATCGGCGACCTCCGCAAATGGGACGAACATTTTGGTCCCGGACAGCACATAGCCGTGTTTGGTTTTTTTGGCTTTGAGCCGCACGCCCCGGGCGTCGAGGCGGTCGTCCGCCTCAAGCAAGGCCAGCGTGCCGATCGCCTGGCCCGCAGCCAGACGCGGCAGCCAGGTCTGCTGCTGGGTCGAACTGCCGGCCTGGACCAGGCCCAGCGTGGTCAGCACCGACGAGAACACAAACGGGCCGGGCACGACCGCCCGTCCGATCTCTTCGAGCAGAACCGCCATATCCAGCATGCCGAGCCCCAGGCCGCCGTGGGCTTCGGGGATCAGCAGACCGGTCCAGCCCAACTCGGCCGTCTTGCGGTGGAGTTCGGGCGAAAACCCCTTGGGATCGTCGTACAGCTCTCGGACTAGGCCGGGCGGGCACTCCTGGCTCAGAAATTCTCGGGCCGTGTTCTGCAGCAGCTCCTGTTCGGCTGACAGGCCAAAATCCATAGCGCTCCCTCGACTGCGGTTCAGCCCGACTTGGGCATGCCCAAGCCCCGCTCGCTGATGATGTTCTTCTGGATCTGTGAGGTGCCGCCGCCGATAATCAGACCCAGGGTGAACATGAACTCGTACTGCCACACGCCGTTATCGATCACCCGGTCTGCCCCGCGTTTGAGCGGGGCGTAGGAGTTCATGATCTCGAGCGCCAGGGCGCAGATGTCGTGGTTCAGCTCGGTGCCGACCAGCTTGTTGACCATGGCTCCGAGCCCGGCTCGGCGGCCTTTGATGACATCGGTCAGCTGGCGCAGCGAGTGGTACTTCATGGCCTCGACCCGACCGAGCAGCTCGGCCAGCTTCTGGCGGATGACCGGGTCCTCGGCCGCAGGCTTGCCGTAGCGCCGATGGCTGCGGGCCAGCCGCAGCAGGTTGTGCATCATCATCTGGGTGCGGGTGGTCGAGCCCAGCATGTTGCGCTCGTGAAACAGGGTTGCGTTGGCCACCATCCAGCCCTGGTGCAGTTCGCCGACCAGGTTGTCCCGGGGTACGCGCACGTCCTCGAAAAATACCTCGTTGAAGCCGGCGTCGCCCGTCATCTGGACCAGAGGGCGGACCGTAATGCCGGGCGTTTTCATGTCGATCAGGACGTAGGAGATGCCGCGGTGCTTGGGCGCGTCCGGGTCGGTCCGGACCAGACAGAACATCCAGTCCGAAAACTGGGCGCCCGAGGTCCAGACCTTCTGGCCGTTGATGATGAACTCGTCGCCGACCAGTTCGGCCCGCGTCCGCAGGGAGGCCAGGTCCGAGCCCGAGCCGGGTTCCGAATAGCCCTGACACCAGATCTCTTCGGCGGTCAGCACCGTGGGCAGATAGCGCTGTTTCTGCTGCTCGGTGCCGCACTGCAGGAGGGTCGGGCCGAGCATGGTCAGGCCCGAGGCGCCGATCAGGCCCGGCGCGCGGGCCAGGATGAGTTCTTCGTTGACGATGGTCTGGCGCATGACGTCACTGTCGCCCTGGCCGCCGTACTCCTTGGGCCAGCCCCTGGCCACATAGCCGGCCTGATGCAGGCTACGCTGCCAGGCTTTTGCGCGCTCGATGCGGCGTGGATCGTCGGGCGCCAGCCTGCTGAGCGATGTGTCCTTTTGGGGGACGTTTTTTTTCATCCAGGCCCGGACCTGTTTGCGAAAGGCCTTATCCTGTTTGGAATAACTGAGATCCATACCACCCTCCGGCGTGGGCTACAGGTTGTACAGCCGTCTGGCGTTCTCGCCGATGATCTTGGTCCGGGCCGCTTCCGACAGCGGCGCGCAGGCTTCCCGAACCTCCTCGACCACGCCCGGAAAGGTGCAGTCGAAGTGCGGATAGTCCGAGCCCCAGATCACGCAGTCTTCCAGGCCCATGGCGACCATGCCCTGCAGGGTGCGCTCGTCGGGGTCGAGGGCGATAAAGCACTGCTGCTTGAAATGCTCGCTCGGTTTTTGCTTCAGCCACGGCACGTAGTGACCCATCTTCTCGAAATGACCGTCCATGCGGTCGAGCCAGTACCCGATCCAGCCCACGCCCGATTCCAGAAAGGCGACCCGTAGCCGGGGGAACTTGCTCAGCACCCCGCCGCAGATGATATCCATGCACGCGCCCTGCTGCTCCCAGGGATGGCAGACCATGTGGAAGAAAAACGGGTCTTTGTAGCGCTCCTGGCCCAGCGTCGGCATTTTGGTGCCAAAGCTGCCATGAATGGCGATTGGAATGTTCAGTGCCTCGGCCTCGCGCCACAGCACGTCATAGGCCGGATCGTTCAGCCGGCGACCGTTGAACGGGTTGGGACGGATGAACACGGCCCGCATGTCCAGCTCTCTCACGACGCGGCGCATCTCGGTGACCGCCTCGTTGACATCCTGGAGCGGCAGCGGGGCAACGGCAAAGAAGCGCTCGGGGTAGGGCTTGCAGAAGTCGGCAATCCAGTTGTTGTAGGCTCGGCACGCGGCGGCGGCCAGCTGCGGGTCTTCCAGGTCGCCGTAGATCAGCCATAGGCTGGGATAGAAAAAGGCTTGCTCAATGCCTTCGAGGTCCATGTCCTTGACCCGGGCGTGGGAGTCATAGCCGCCCACAACGACTTCGTCCCAGCCCATGGTCCGGGCTTTATGCGGGTCGGACAGACCGCCCGGCGTACACGCCGCAGCAATCGCCATGTTGCGGTCGTGGCGGACCTGGCCGTTGATCCTGAGCTTATCAATGCCGTCACGGTCACGAAAAATCTGAATCACCCCGTCGCGATAGGCCGGCTCGGTATACTCCTGCCAGACGCTCGGCGGCTCAAGAATATGTCCATCCGCGTCAATAATCTGGGCCATGGCTGCTCTCCTGTGTGGCGTTCCTCGGCGCCCATCTGCGCCCATCTGCGCCCATCTGCGCCCATCTGCGCCCATCTGCGCCCATCTTCGGCGCCCGTTTTCACTGTTCACTACGCGCAGGCGGCGCGCCCTGTCAACCTGACACTCCGGGCAGGCCGACGACGACCTGATTGCTGATCCGCTCCACCTCACCGTCGGCCCGCATGCCCTTGAGGGAAACCGTGCAGCACGTCTCTGGATCGCTGAGATCGTCCCAGTCGATGTCGGCCTCGGCCGGGATGGGAAAGCTGACCGAGACCGCGCCGGCGTAGCGCTTGAAGGGATCGAGCGTGCCGGCCAGTCTGACCTCGGGTTCGAGCGGAAAGACCAGCACTTCGAGGTAGGGCAGGGGCAGCTCGACGTCCTCGGCCAAGTCATATTCGAGCCGCACGGTCAGCGATTCGGCGTTAAAGCGGTGCAGCTCAACCTGTGAGATGTGAACCAACTCCTTGCTGGGCTCTGAACCCGAGCAGCCCCAGAGCAGCAATCCGGCCACAAGAAGAAGGCCGAGCAGCTGCCCGAGCTTGCGGTGAGAGATGCCTTGTCCGCTCATAATGCCTTCCCTGGCCGCGGGTGGCTTCAGACTCGGGCCAGGCTAAATCAGCTTCACGTCCCGTGCGAAGCGTTCCATCATGCCGGCCATTTCTTCATAGCTGCGGGCAAAGTTGAAAAACGCCAGGTACAGATAGCTCGCTCCCAGCTCCTGGTAGCGCGGAATGTCATCGACGATGGCTTCGGGCCGTTTGCCGCGGGGCGACACACACAGGGTAATCGTTGACATGTCCCGCCCGGCCTTGGCCGCCCTGTCCCTGAGTTTGTCCACCCGTTCGGCAAATTCTTCAGGACTGAACACGACGGCCGCCCAGCCGTCGCCGTATTCGACGATCCGGCGCAGGGCCGGTCCGGTATGCCCGCCCAGCCAGATCGGCGGGTGGGGGCGTTGGACCGGTCGGGGCTCGCAGCACAGCTCGGGGAACTGGTGAAAGCGGCCTGAGAAGCTGGCGCTGTCTGCGGTCCACAGGGCCTTCATAACCGCCACGCTCTCATCGCTCAGCGGGCCGCGGTCGGCAAACGGGGCGTTGAGGGCGCCAAACTCCTCCTCCATCCAGCCCACGCCGACCCCCAGGATGACCCGGCCGGCGGACAAGACATCGAGGGTGGCGACCGTCTTGGCGGTCACCACCGCATTCCGATGGGGCAGGACCAGGACGGCCGTGCCGAGACGGATGGTGGTGGTGCAGGCTGCGGCAAAGCTCAAGACCGTCAGCGGTTCGAGGATGGGCGCGTGTGGATCAAGCGGAAATGCGCCGCTGGCGGTATACGGATATGGTGAGGTGATTGCCAGTGGGGTGACGATGTGATCGCCCACCCACACGGAATCGTAGCCCAGGGCTTCGGCCGTTTGGGCGGTGGTCCGGATATTGTTCAGCACGTCGCCTCTGGCCAGCGGACCGATGTGGGGTAAAAAGGCACCGTATTGCATGCTGTGTCTCTCCTCTGGGGCTCTCGACTGGCCAGGCTGAACGATGAGGCCTGTCTCAGTGAAGAAGAAATCATCGTTCCCCTTGGCGGTCAAGACAAGGCCGCCGGACGGGTCGGGCGCGGCCCGCAATCTGGCAATCCGGGGCCGGACGTGCTAACACCACCTGAACCGCAGTGCGCCCCAAATACACGAGTCTGACGAATCGAGATTCATGAGGAGAGCCATGGAGGGGGTCCGTATACTCTTGGTCCGGCACGGAGAGACGGTGTGGAATCAGGAAAACCGCTGGCAGGGCCAGGCCGACGTGCCGCTGAGCGACAACGGGCGGGATCAATCGTGGCGTCTGGCGCGGCGGCTGGACGCGGAAAAGCAGTCGGTCCAGGCGATCTATACCAGCGACCTGATCCGTGCGGTGGATACGGCGATGATTGTGGGCCAGAGCCTGGGGGTCGAGCCGACCATTGAGACCGGCTGGCGGGAGATGAACATCGGCACCTGGAGCGGGCTGCGGACCGGCGAGGTGATTGCCCGCCACCCCGAGGAGTGGGAACGCCTGCGGGCGGGTGAGGATCTGCCCCGGGGCGGCGGCGAGACCTTCGCCCATTTTCAGGGCCGCCTGATTGATGCCGCCCGGTCACTGGTCGCCAGGCATCCCGGTCAGCAGGTGGCGGTGGTGACCCACGGCGGTGCGGTGCGGGCGTTCTTGCTGTACTGCCGCGGTTTGGCCATGAGCGAATTCCGCAAGATCGACAAAATCGGCAACACCGGCCTGAGCAAGGTGACCCTGAGCGCCGACGGCAGCGCGCTGATCCATTATGTGAACGATACCAGTCATCTGGACGGGGTGGCGTTGTCGGGCGAGACGGTTGACGCCTGAGGACCCTCATCAAGAACGTTCCCGGCGAGCCGCGTCGATCTCCGCGTTAATGTCTGCCAGCGAGAGGCGGTCGTTCCCGGCTTGCAGGGAGGCTTGCTGTAGGGCTGTGGCCGCGGCCTGGGCGCGCGCACGACGCACAGCCCCCAGCGATTCTTCCAGGTTTTCTTCCACCATCGCTGACAGGAGAGCGATGGGCTTACCGTTGGAGGTAATGACTAGGTCCTTCTCTTGAGCCAGTGCCTTCCACACTGAGGCTGACTGATTACGCAATTCTCGGACGCTCACAAAGCGCATGGCAATCCCCTGTTTCGTGTGCATACGAGAGAGTACACAATAGTGATACAAGGATCAAATAAGGGTAGTGTATCACTTTGAAATGTAAGCTGTTGTTTCCATTGAAGGTGATATGGGGATAGATTATGCTTTCAGGCTGGTCCGTTCTCACGGAACGCTTCTCCTAGGGCTGATGGTACGAAAGCTAGCACGACGGCTCCAGGAGAGAAAGCGAGTATCGTAGGAGGACACGATGGGAGAAATTACCGTCAATGCCACGCTTGAAAATCCCAACGACCGCGGGGTTTTTGAGCGAGGAGATGGCGAGGAGTCTGCTATTCGTCGCTCCAGCCTCGACGCGATTGTCGATACCGGCGCCGTCATGCTGGTCCTGCCGCAGAACGTGGTTGAGCGGCTCGGCTTGGAAATCCGACGAACCGTGATCGTCTCCTATGCGGATGAGCGAAAGGAAGAGCGCCCGGTGGCGGGTCCATTGACCATCCGCATCGGCAATCGTTTCATGAGCACCGACTGTATTGTCGGTCCCCCCTTGAGCGAGCCGCTGATCGGTCAGATCGTTCTCGAAGCCCTGGATCTCATCGCTGATTGTACCAATCGGACCCTGACGCCGCGCCCGGAGTCGCCGGACTACCCGCTGCTGAAGCTCAAATGAGCGGTCCTTACTCGGGGCCGCTCGACCTGGCGACGGGTCTCTTGCCACGCTATCCGAGACCCCGCATAGCTGACCGGACAGCAAAAATCCAAGCCTTACTCCTACGAAAGTCCTCCTCCTTTGTGTGTCTTTTCTTCCCGTTGGTTCCAACTCGGCGTGAGCCTCCTGCTCCTCGGCGTGCTGTTTGTGTCGGCCGATTGGCGGACGTTTGTCAGCCAGCTGCGGGCCGCTCAGCCCGGCTATGTGCTGGTGGCCTTTGTCGGCTATGTGCTCGGACAGGTGCTGTGCGCCTATAAGTGGCGCTGGCTGGCCCGGGCCGTAGGCTTCGACCAGCCGCTACGGGCCTGTGTCAGCTATTACTTTGGCGGCATGTATCTCAACCTGTTTGCGCCGAGCACGATCGCCGGGGACGTGGGACGCAGCGTCTTGCTGGCCGGTGGCCGCCAGGGGGTCGGTCGCGCCCTGCAGTCGGTGCTGGCCGACCGGGCGAGCGGCGTGGTCATGCTGATATGGGTCAGCGCCCTCAGCTTTCTCGTGCTGGGACCGACCGTCCTGCCGGCCGTGGTGTGTTATGGAACGATTGTGGTGGCGGTCGGCTGTGTGCCGGTGTGGTGGCTGCTGCCGCGCCTGGCGAGGCTGCTGTTCGAGCCCGATCACCTCATCCGGCGGAGCAGCGAAAAGCTGTTTGCGCCCTACCACAGCCGGCCGAGGCTTGTCCTCGGGGTGTGTGGCTTGGCCTTTGGCTTCCATCTCCTACAGATTGGTCTGCTGCTACTCCTGGCCCATGCGCTCAGTATCCGCGTCCCCTTGTGGTACCTCCTGATGTGCGTGCCGCTGATCACGCTGCTGAGTGGCCTGCCGCTGAGCCTTGGCGGACTGGGGGTCCGCGAGGGCAGCTTTGTCTTCTTTCTGTCGCTCGTCGGGGTCGTCCACAACGAGGCCCTGGCCCTGAGCCTGAGCTGGACGGGGCTCATTTTCGGCGCCGGGCTGGTCGGCGGGCTGGTGCTGGCCGTCTCGCCGGACACGCGGGCGCGCTTGCAGGGGCTGGGCCGACCGACCTAGAAAAACGAGGGCCGGATCAGAATCGTCTCTTCCCGGCCGGCGCCGACCGAAATCATTTTGATCGGGATGTCCAGCAGGCTCTCGATGCGCTCAACATAGCGCCGGGCGTTCGTCGGCAGGGCGTCCAGGCTGCGAATATCGGTCAGCGGTTCGGTCCAGCCGGGCAGCTCTTCATAGACTGGGGCGAGGTGTTCGAGCATGTGGGCGCTGGCCGGAACCTCATCATAGTCCTGACCCTGGTAGCGGTAGCCGGTGCATACCCGCAGGGTGTCGAGGCCGCTCAAGACATCAATCTTGGTCAGCGCCAGGCTCTCGACCCCGTTCAGCCGGGCTGCGGTGCGGACGACTACGGTATCCAGCCAGCCGCACCGTCGCGGCCGTCCGGTGACTGTTCCAAATTCGCCCCCGGCCTGACGCAGCTGATTCCCCTCGGCGCCAAACAGCTCGGTGGGGAAGGGGCCTCCGCCGACCCGGGTGGCGTAGGCTTTGGAGATGCCGATGACGCTGTGGATGTGCTGCGGCGCAATACCGGCCCCGGCGCACACGGCCCCGGAAACGGTATTCGAAGAGGTGACGTACGGGTAGGTGCCGTGGTCCACGTCGAGCTGGGTGCCCTGGGCGCCCTCAAACAAGACTTTCTTGCCGCTCCTGATCGCGTCGTGCAGGTAGCGGGAGGTGTTGCCGATGCACGCCCGCAAGCGTTCGCGGAGTTGACAGTAGGTGTCAAAAATGGTCCGAAAATCAAGCTCCGGCTCGTCCAGCATGGTGCGCAGATAGGTGTTTTTTTCCTCCACGTTGCGGGCCAGCTTGGCCTCAAACAGGGTCTCGTCGAGCAGGTCGACAAACCGAATGCCGACCCGGGCCATCTTGTCCTCGTAGCAGGGCCCGATGCCCCGGCCGGTCGTGCCGATCTTGGCCTCACCGCGTCGCTTTTCGCGGGCCAGGTCAATCGCCTTGTGGTAGGGCATGATGAGATGGGCGGTTTCGCTGATTTTGAGCAGGTCCAGATCGGCCAGACAGCCCTGCTGCTGGAGGGCGTCGATTTCTTCCACCAGGGTAGCGGGGTCAATGACCATGCCGTTGCCGATTACACACACTTTGCCGGCGTGCAGGACGCCCGACGGAATGAGCCGCACAATCGTTTTTTTGCCGCCAACGACTAGGGTATGGCCGGCGTTGCTGCCGCCCTGGAAACGGACGATGATATCGGCCTGGCGCGCCAGCAGGTCGACCACCTTGCCCTTGCCCTCATCCCCCCACTGCACGCCGACGACCACCAGAGTACTCATACCCTTCTCCTTACAGGTGAATCTGCTGCGCCGAAATGACCGACTCCAGACCGCGCAGTTCGTCCAAGACCTCGGCCGACACATGGGCGTCGACATGGACCAGGGCCAGGGCCTGACCGCCGGCCCGTTCGCGCCCGAGTTCGAGCCCGGCGATATTGATCCCGCGCTGTCCCAGCACCGTCCCGACACTGCCGACCACGCCCGGCACGTCGTGGTTGTGCAGGACAATGATATGGCCTTCGGGCACGGCTTCGAGATACGACGTGTTGACCCGCACGAGCCGGACCACATTGTTGGTGAAGACCGCTCCCTCGACCGTGTTGGTGCCACTCGTGCTGACAACGCTGACGGTGACCGAGTTGAGAAAATCGCTGGGTCGATTGCTGCGCGACTCGACGACCCGTACGCCCCGTTCGCGGGCGATGTGGGGGGCGTTCACGTAGTTGATGTCCGATTCCAGAATAGAGCTCAACAGCCCGCGCAGAACCGCCGCAGTGGCCGGGGCAAGGTCGTAATCGGTAATAGCGCCGGTGTATTCGACGTGGACTTCGAGCGGCGCTTCGCCGGTCAGCTGGGCCAAAAAGCTGCCCAGTTTTTCGCCCAGCCGCAGGTAGGGCTGGAGGAAGGCGATCAGTTTTGGGGTCAGCGATGGAAAATTGACCGCGTGCTGAATCACGCCTCGGGTCAGATAGTTGGCGACCTGGTCGGCGATTGCCACCGCGACATTGATCTGGGCTTCGTCGGTGGCCGCACCCAGGTGTGGGGTGCAGATGACGTTATCGAGCCGCAGCAGGGGATGCGAGGCCGGGGGTGGCTCTTCAACAAAGACATCAAGGGCGGCGCCGGCAACGCAGCCGGTCTGGAGGGCGTGCAGCAGCGCCTGTTCGTCAA
>WTHE01000764.1 GCA_011523315.1 Candidatus Binatota bacterium | reverse complement strand
GAAAGGCCGGAGCAGGTCAGTAGCCTTGACGAGTCTATGCCGGTGGGCTTATATATACGAAACGGTGAATGACGACGGATCAGGCCCCGCTGCCCACGGCCTCACGGATATGGCTCAGGCCCTCTCTGTCCAGAATCTGGTTCAGACCGTGGACAATCCGCCGGGGCAGAAACGGCCCTTCGTAGATCAAGCCCGTATACACCTGAACGAGCGACGCTCCGGCGCAGATCCGTTCATACGCATCCGCGGCCGAGAAGATGCCGCCGACGCCGATGAGGGGCAGCTTGCCTTCGACAGCCTGAAACAGGCTGCGCAGGACTTCGGTCGCCCGCTCGGCCAGCGGCCTGCCACTCAGCCCGCCGGTCTCATTGACCGGGCTGCGTAAGCCCGGCCGCTCAGTCGTGGTATTGGTGGCAATCAGGCCGGCAACGCCAATGTCGAGCGCCAGCTTGGCAATCTCCTGAATGGCGGCTTGGCTCAGATCGGGCGCGATTTTGACCACAATCGGTTTGGGGGTGGTGCCGGTCTGTTGGGCGAGTTGGGCGGCCTGCGCGATGAGGGCTTCGAGCAGCTTGGCCAAGCGTTCGACCTCCTGGAGCTTGCGCAGTTCGGGGGTATTGGGCGAACTCACGTTCACGACAAGATAGTCCGCAAACGGCAGGAGGAGGGCGCTGCTCTCCAGGTAGTCATCGACCGCGTCTTCAAGCGGCGGCGTCCGAGACTTGCCGATATTGAAGCCGAGGGGAATGGGACACTGTCGGCCCGTTAGCAGCCGACCCAGCCGCTCGGCGGCGGCGGCCGCCCCGTCATTATTAAAGCCCAAGCGGTTGATGCACGCCCGGTCCTTTTCCAGGCGAAAAATCCGTGGCTTGGGGTTGCCCGGCTGGGCGTGGGCGGTCAGCGTTCCCAGCTCGGCAAAGCCGAACCCCAAGGCCGACCAGGCCAGCGGCACCTCGGCGTTTTTGTCATAGCCGGCGGCCAGGCCGACCGGATTGGGGAAACGGACGCCCCACACCTCCTGACTGAGCCGGGGATCGCTGGGCGGGCTTGGCCGGAGCGGCGCGTTCTGGACCCAGTGCAGAGCCTGAAGCGCCAGACGGTGGGCGTGTTCGGGATCGAGCGAGAAGAGAAACGGACGCAGGAAGGGGTAGAGCATTGGACGAAATATCAAGGGAGTTTCTGGACATGGGGGTAGGAAAGAATTTTTGTATTATATGAGTATCTAACACTCCCCGGTTTCCCAATCCTCCTCAGCCACCGGCTCGGTTGGACCCGTATAATGTAGCGGCGTCCCACGCAGGGGATAGGAATTCTTTTGTGACGCCGCCTGAACGACAATAAGAACCTCAACAAGAACCTCAACGGATTCTCCAGCCTGGAACGGCAAGTTTCGTAGCGTCAGAGTCCCATCTTTTTGGAGCTTTGTTTCTACCCGGTATGTTTGCATAAACGCCGCCTTACGAAAGTGGAGGACTGAAGTGTTGCCCGTGGGTTCTTCTGGCTGTGGCTCACAAGGCAACACGCCGTCGGTCGTTCAAGTTTTCGGTCGGTATAGCCAGCCCTCCACTTTACAAGCGCTTCTTTCGGAGGTCCGGCTATGCCGGACCTTCCCGCTAGCCCAGCCCGTACAGGCGGGCGCAGTTGGTCGAGATCATCTTTTCGACCTCGTCCTCGGGCACGCCTGCGAAATCGCGCTGAATCACTTCCTGCGATTTCGGCCAGGTCGAGTCGGAGTGCGGAAAATCCGAGGCCCACATCAGGTTTTCGACCCCCACAAACTCGCGGGTCAGCACCCCGATCCGGTCGTCCTGAAAGGTGGCGCACACCTGGCGCTTGAAGTAGAAGCTGGGCGGCTGGGGAATGACCGCGCCCTTCTCCAGATACTGGTACTTCTCGTAGGCGTGATCCATGCGTTGCAGATAATGGCCGATCCAGCCGATATCGTTTTCGGCCGAGATGATCTTCAGGCTGGGATGGCGCTCCAGCACCCCGCCAAAGATTATGTCGCTCAAGGACCGCTCCAGGGCGTGGGGCAGGCTGGGGTAGCTCTTCATCACGCTGTCGCCGATGCCGCTGCCCTTGCGGCCGGTCAGAATATGCAGAGCCAGCGGCAGGCCCGCGTCCTGGGCTGCGGCCCACAGGGGATTCCAGACCGGATTGTCGTAGGGCCGGTCGTCGGGCGGGATACCCCAGATCAGGCCGCCTCTGAGGCCCAGTCCGGCGCTCCGCTCGACCTCGCGGACGGCCTGCTGCACGTCATCCATGGGAATCAGGGCGATGCCGGCAAAGCGGCTTGTATCGTAGCCGCAAAACTCGGCCAGCCAGTCATTATAGGCCCGAAAGCTGGCCGCCCGCAGCTCGCCGTCCTCAATGCCGTACAGCATCATGCCCAGGCTGGTGTACAACACCTCACCGGCCACGCCGTCAATGTCCTGGTCCTTGACCCGCTGTTCGGGGTCCCAGGCGCCGGGCCGCACGCCGGGGTAGCCCTTGTTCATCTCGTCCGAGTAGGCTCTGGGGTCAACCCCGGCAACGGCAAAGGCCGACACTGAGAAGGGCTGGAGCCCCTCGCACACGAAGAAGTCGCCCTTGATGCCGTTGGCTTCTTTGATGATGTGCGGCGCCCGGTCGCGAAAACGGGCGTCCATGCGTGACGTCCACACGTCGGCCGGTTCAACAACGTGGGAGTCGGCGGAAAAGATGTGTGCTGATCTCATGTGTCCTCCTTGGCTTTGGTCTCACGCCGTGTTTCCAGACTTATCCGGGGATCGTAGCCCCGAGCCGGGGGGAGGGTCAAGCTTGGTGTGTTGAGTGGTGCCTCAGTCGTGTCTCTGTGCCTGAGAAAATCCCCCTCAATCCCCCTTTTGGCAAAGGGGGAAGCCCGTCCTGAGTCCTGTCGAAGGGCGCGTCGGCGTAGGGGGATTTCGAGGGGTGGAGAGGTGGCC
>WTHE01000591.1 GCA_011523315.1 Candidatus Binatota bacterium | reverse complement strand
CTCAAGGAGGTGGACAGGGAGGCGTTCATCGAAAAGGTCCTGGAACCGTACGCCGAGGCGTATGTCACTGTGACCGGCGCGTCCTACCAGCGCGCAGGCGGCTCCGGGGAGGTCAACGGGTACCTGCGCTTCCTGAACCGGCTCGACAACTTCGACTGGATTGCGCCGGCGATGGCGTTCTTCAGACGGCATGACAATGACCCTGACGCCATCTTTCGCTTCGTCCGGGACCTGGAACGCCTGGCCTACAAGATGTTCATCATGCGGGAGAACATCAACCGGCGCATACAGAGATACCGCTCCGTCCTTCACAGCATACAGCGGCGGGAGGACCTTTCTGCCGCGCGCTCGCCTCTTCAACTTGATCCGGAAGAAAAGGCAGTCCTCTTACGCGTGTTGGACGGTCCCATTTACACGCTGCCGCGAGTGCCGAGGGTACTGCTGCTGCGTCTCGATACGCTGCTGGCAGAGGCGGGCGCCAGCTACGAGCATAGAACCGTTTCGATTGAGCACGTACTGCCTCAGAATCCCAAGCAGGGGTCGCAGTGGTACAGAGATTTCCCCGACGAAGAAGAGAGAACGGAATGGACCCACCGGCTGGCGAACCTTGTTCTCCTGTCACGCATAAAGAATAGCGGGGCAAGCAACTACGAATTTGACTACAAGAAGAGGGAGTATTTTCAGACAGGGGGCGCGGCGGCCTTCGTTCTGACCGCGTCGGTGCGGGATGAGAGCGAATGGACGCCCGGGGTTCTCGAGAGACGCCAGAGAAAGCTGATAGATGTTCTGAAGAAGGAGTGGCGCCTCGAGGAGGCAACTTCACTGCAGTCGAGAGCGGTCAGCGGTGTCAAGGACGTAACCACGAATTCGATCTACGAACAGACCAGGCAAATTCTGCAACGAGGTCTGCCCCTTGAAGAAGTGGCCCGACAGCGGGGCCGGTCGAAGAGCACGATAGTCGTCCATCTGGAGCACCTGCTTCAGGAGAGGGATGACATCGACCTGCGCCCCCTGTTGCCCCCTGATCGTTTTGAGAAGATCCGAGCCGCTTTCAGACAGACGGGCGGAACTCACATATCACCGGTCAAGGACATTCTTGGCGACGACTACTCCTACGAGGAGAGCAGGGTGGTGCACCTCTATCTGCAACAGCAGGACCGCACAAAACAGAGCGGCCGGCAAACCGTGACCGGCCGCCAGGGCGGGCGGGCTGCATACAGGCCTGCACCAAGACCTCCTGAGCAAGGAAACATTGAAGGCGAAGACCAAGCTGATGCCCCTGCCGCGCGCAGAGGCAGAAGGAGGAGAGCAGGCCGCGTAGGCGCCACCCACGAAAGGACCAGACAGCTGTGGGAACAGGGCCTGTCCATTGAAGAGATAGCGGAGAAGCGGGGGCTGGAAATGAGTACCATAGCCGGTCATTTTGAGCCTTTGATGGAGGCGGGACTGGAGATTGACCTCAGGCCACTGTTGCCCCCGCCGGAGAAGGTTGAAGCGATCAGGAGGGCGTTTGAAGAGACGGGCGGCACGCTCCTGTCGTCGGTCAAGGGATTGCTCGGCGAAGAGTACTCCTACTATGAGATCAAGATGGTATGGATTCATTTGCGCCGGCAAGGGGAACTGCCGGAATAGGCTTTTGGGGGTCGCTTGCCTTCCCCCCTTCAGTCAGTAGACACAGGAGGATTCGGATGTACCAGCAGCTCACGTTAATCGGCCACCTGGGCGGGGACCCGACGCTACGTTACACGCCGGACGGGACACCGGTGACCTCGTTCAGGGTGGCGACAAACCGCCGCTGGCGGGCCCAGGACGGGACGACGCAGGAGAAGACGGTCTGGTTCAGTGTTACAGCATGGCGACGGCAGGCAGAGACGTGCAACCAGTTCTTGACAAAAGGGCAGCGTGTGCTGGTTGTCGGCGAGCTGGAGGAGCCGAGCACGTGGACCGACCGGGAGGGCGGCACGCGCGCTTCGCTCGAGGTGCGGGCGCGTCACGTAGAGTTTCTCAGTACACGTGCGGAGGCCCAGGAAGTTGCACGGGGCCCGGAGCAGCCGGGAGAAGGGGAGGACATACCGTTCTAGTCCACGGAAGGCGGCCGGCTATCGACACTGGCTTTCGGCTTTCTACGAGGTGCCGCTGATGATTTGGTTTGAATTTATCTATACCGCGTTCGTGCTTGCGGCCGGGATCATGCTTCTTTTCGTGGGGCGTTTCTATGCCGTGCGAGCACAGGGCTGTCTGGGCGTCGGTTTCCTCCTGTCTATGGCGTACATGGGCGTCGTTGTCATCTTTTTCGGTTTAGGTGGTTTGGCTTTCCAAATGTGGGGCGATTTCTGGGTTTCCCTGGTGGATTTGACCACATATGTTGTCGTGGCTGGCTGTGGCTGGCTGCTGTGGTCTATGCGTGCGGCGCGGGAGCGCCTGGCTGCGCTGGGCGGCCCCCTGGGCAAAGGGATGGGGTTCGTTCTTCGGTGGGTCGCGGTTCTGGCCATATGTTATTTCCTATGGGCGGCCGCTGGTCTGGCGCTGGCGATGTTGGGGTACTGAGAAGTGGAAAGGTTGGAGCGGTTGCCAGGGATTGGCCCCCAGACCGGCGCGCCGCTGGCGCCGTTTGTCACGGTTCGGGACTAGCCGGGCCGGGCTGGTATCTGGGAAGGGTGCTATGGGTGTTGGACTGTTGGTGGAGCTGGTTGTCCAGCTGGCGGAGCTGGCTTTGTGGGTAGGCGTGTTTTGTTTTGGGGGCTGGCTGGTCGGGAGGATGCGGTCCTCCTCTGAGGGCCTGCGGACCAGGTACGGCTACTTGGGGCGTCTGGCGACGTGGCTGGGCGTTGCTGCGGGCGGTTCTCTATGGCTCTTTTCGGTGTTGGCGGCTTGGCCGGCTCTTGAAGATGTATTCTACGTCCTGGAGCCGCTTTTCTAGGGGGTGGGCTGTGGAGGAGGTGGTGA
>WTHE01000099.1:12676-14103 GCA_011523315.1 Candidatus Binatota bacterium | reverse complement strand
CCCGGGGCGGCAGCGATGATATAGAGAACTTGTGGCTGGCCTGTTCGCTGTGCAATCGTCACAAAAGCGATAAAACCCGCGGTTACGATCCAGAGACGGGTCGCTGGGTGCGGCTTTTCAACCCTCGGAGACAGCAGTGGCAGCGTCATTTCCGCTGGAGTGCTGATGGGACCGAGATCGTCGGCCGCACGGCCTGTGGACGGGCGACAGTTGATGCCTTGAATTTGAACAACGATGTTGCCGTGTTGGTCCGGGCAAACTGGATCAAGGTTGGCTGGCATCCGCCGCAAGACTGACACATGTCTCGCCTGTCATCGTATGTTGCAACATTCCAGACTCGGACGCGCCGACCAGCCCACCCGTCTCGTTCTCGTCGGAGCCGGCCACGCCCATCTTGAAGTGCTGCGGCGGTGTCTCCTCACTCCCCTGCCGAACGTCGAGCTGAGCGTTGTCTCTCTGGACGCCTATCACTACTACTCGGGGATGCTGCCCGGGTATGTGGCCGGGACCTACCCGCCAGACGCTGTCCGAGTCGATGTTGCCGGCCTGGTCCGGCGGGCGCAGGGGCGCTTCATCCAGGCCCGAGCGCTTGGTCTCGACCCGAACAGGCGGACGCTGCGGCTGGCTGAGGCCGACCCTGTCGACTACGATCTGATCTCGTTCAACCTCGGCTCCCAGGCTGCGGGGGCTGAGGCCGAAGCCGTCGCACGGCATGCGGTCCTGCTCAAACCCTTCTCTCAGGTCACCGCGCTGTGTCAGCGTCTCCAGACCCTGGTGCGGGAAAAAAACGGCCGCACCTGCCGTATTGCGGTCGTTGGTGGTGGGGCGGCCGGCTTTGAGGTGGCGTGTGCGCTTGAGGCTGCGCTGGCCCGAGTCGGGCAGGCGCGTCAGGTGTCCGTGTTCGAGGCTGCGCCCGTTATGCTGGGCGGCTATTCCACGGTCTTTCGCCGCCGCGCCGCGCGCATCCTGGCTCACAAAAAGATTGCGGCGCATACCGGCCGGTCCGTGCGCCGGGTGTATGCTGACGCGGTCGAGTTGGACGACGGCGACACCCGTGCTGCCGATCTGACCGTCTGGCTGAGCGGAGCGGCCGCGCCCCCGGTGTTCCGCGGGTGTGGTCTGGCGCTGGATGCCCGAGGCTTTCTGCTGGTCAGCGACAGCCTGCACGCGCTCGACGACCGGCGGGTGTTTGGCGTGGGCGATTGTGCCACCCTCGCCGCCCATCCCCACACCCCCAAAGCCGGGGTGTATGCGGTCCGTCAGGGACCGGTGTTGTGGGAGAGCCTGCGGGCCAGCCTGATCGACCGACCGCTGCCGCGCTACCAGCCGCAATCCGGCTTCCTGTCGATCCTGAATACTGCGGACGGTAAGGCGTTGCTGCGCTATAAGCGGCTGGTTTCCCACAGCCGCTGGGCGTGGCAGCTCAA
>WTHE01000099.1:2352-12576 GCA_011523315.1 Candidatus Binatota bacterium | reverse complement strand
GCCAGCAGGGTCCTGGCGATGACCTTCAGCTCCAGCACCGGCTTGACGCCCTCGAAGATCGGCAGCACCAGGGCATCGACCACATAGCGCGAGATGGCGTACTCCTCGCCATAGCCCCAGCCGCCGTGCATCAGCTGGCCCTCCTGGCTGACCCACACCGCCACGTCACAGGCCAGCAGCTTGGCCATGGCTGCGGTCAGGGTGGCCGACTCGTCTTTGTCCATAGCCGGGGCTGCGGCATACGTCAGCTGGCGGGCGGCGGCCAGATGGCTGGCCATGCGGCCCAGCTTGTACTGGGTGAGCTGAAAGTCGCCCAGCGCGGCGCCGAACTGCTTGCGTTCAGCGGCATAGCCGGCGCTGACCTCCAGGGCAGCCTGAGCCAGGCCGGTTGCCCGTCCGCCGGTCTGGAGGCGCCCGGCGGCAAAGCCGGCCATTTGCAGATAAAAGCCTCTGTTCAGCCCGGCTTCCTCGCCGACCAGGTTCTCGGCCGGCACGAAATACTTGTCGCAGTTCAACACATACGAGTGCATGCCCCGGTAGCCCAGGGTCGGGATGGCGTCGCCCTGTAGCACGCCACCCGTGGGCTGGATCATCTCGAACGCATGGCCGGGAAAGGCGTCCTTCTCGACAATAAACAGCGACAGACCCCGCGCCCCGGAGCTGAGGTCGGGGTTGGTGCGGGCCAGCAGGGCAATGATGTTGGCCCGGCCGGCAAACGTACACCAGGCTTTGGCCCCGTTCAGTACATAGCCGGCCGTGCCGTCAACGGTGGCCGGCTCGGCCCGGCAGGCCACCGAGGCCACGTCCGAGCCGGTGTCGGGCTCGGTGACCGAAATGGCGACCATCAGCTGGCCGGACGCGACCGGCGGCAGCCACTTCTGCTTTTGGGCTGGAGTGCCGCCCCGCAGCAGGGCCTTGATCAGAATCTCGGGGCGCGTAATCAGGCTGCCGGCCACACCCAGCGAGGCCGCCGACAGCTCTTCGGTGGTGAGAATCATGGCCAGGTTGCCCATGTCGCCACCGCCGTACTCTTCGGGCACCGACATGCCGAAATAGCCGAGTTCGGCCATGCTGGTGATGATGTGTTCGGGAATGAGATCGTCGTTGCGGTGTACGGCTTCGGCAATCGGCGCCACCTCGGTCTTGGCGAATTGGCGCACCGAGTCGCGCGTCATCAGCCCGATATCGCTCTCCAGCCACGAGTTGTTGACGCCCTGGCCGGCCAGCTCGGCCCGGCCGATGTGCCGAAAGCGCTCCTCGTTCGCCCCGGACCGGATGGCCGCCTTGACCGCGCTGCTGCCCAGCGTGTCGGCCAGGAATGCCTCGGAAAACCCGAAGTCGGCCAGATGTACGTCGGCCGTGGCCAGCAGCTTGTGGCCGACCTCGGCGGCAAAACCGAGCGCCTTGTCGTCAATTCCGGTGTCGCCGGCCGCGGTGGCGGCCGTGGCATAGTTCAGCAGGGCGCGGGCCGCCTCAACCTCGGTCGCCAGATAGGCCAGGCGTTCGGCGTGAACTTGGTGTTCGTCAATCGCCTTGCCGTTGGCGGTCAGGCTCCGACCGTGGTGCAGGGCTTCGTCACGGACTTGCTGCAGGGCGTCTACAATGGTCTGGGTCTGCCGCAGTACATCGCTCATACGGGTCTCCTTGGGATAGGTCTCCTCGGCTTCAGCCATACCATCCGCTCCGAATCCGGGCTAGGGCAGTTGGGCAGTCGGCCCGAATCTGCTAAACAAGACCCCCGACTCTCATTGACAGCCAAGGAGGCATGCATGTTTGTGCTCGATGACGGCCAGCGTTTTGTGATCCCCCGGACCGAGATGACCTATCCCGGTCACAGTATGAAGCTCCACCAGAACGCGGCCGATGCGGTCAAATCGCCGGTTGACCATGTGATGATGGACTTCGAGGACGCCTGCCCCTACGAGTTCAAGGGTCCGCAGAGCCGGGCGTGCGTGGTCGAGGCGCTGACCAGTCTGGATTTCGGCAAAAAAGTCGTGACCGTGCGGCCCAATAATATCCGTTCGGAGTTCTTCCTGGGCGATCTGGAAGCCATCGTGCAGGGCGCGGTGGACAGGTTCCACGGCATCATCCTGCCCAAGGTCCACGGCGCGGACGATATCAAATACGTGTCCAGCCTGTTGGATAATCTGGAGAAACAGGCCGGCTGGAAGAGCCGGATTCAGATTGAAGCCCTGATCGAAATCCCCCAGGCCGTAATCAATGCGTATGAGATTGGCAGCGCCTCGGACCGGATGGCCGGGCTGGTCTTCGGTATTGCCGACTTTGCCGCCACGCTGGGCATCCGGGAAATCGTCAAGGATCAGAACGTCAACTTTCACTACTCCAAGCAGGCTGTTGTGGTCGCCGCCAAGGCGGCCGGGCTGCACGCCATCGACAATGTCTATCTGCCGCTGTGGCGCAGAAACGACCCGCCCGAGAAAGTAGCCGAGATCGAAGCCGGCCTGCGCGACAAGAACGTGGGGTCGGCCAACATCGGCATGGACGGCACCTGGGTCATTCACCCCCAGCAGGCGGCTATCGCCAACGCCTGCTTTACGCCGACCGAGGAACAGGTCGGCTATGCCACCCGCGTCCTCGACCTGTACCACGAGAAGGGCGGCGGCTCGATGCCCGATCCCCAGACGGGCGAGATGATCGACGAGGCAACGGTCAAAATCGCCCTGATGGATCTGGCCAAGGCCGCCCAGGCCGGCACGGTTGCGCAGTCCTATCTGGCCGAGCAGGCGGCCAAGAGCAAGGCCATTACCGGCTACGATATTCTGGAGCAGATGAGACGGGTCATGTAGGGGCGTCCTCCTGGGCGCCCCCGTGGAGGAAGGTCTATGCTGTCAAAAATTCACCACGTCGGCATTGTCGTCCGCAATCTCGAAGACGCCTACGCATTTTATCGTGACACCCTGGGGCTGCCGCTGGGCAAAATGGCGACGGTCGAAGACCAGGGCGTCAAAGCCGCCCTGCTGCCCGTTGGCGAGAGCGAGATCGAGCTGCTTGAGCCGATCAGCCCGGATTCCGGGGTGGCCAGATTCCTGGACAACAAGGGCGGCGGGCTGCACCATCTGTGTTTCGAGACCGACAATATCGACACCGAGCTGCAAGACGCCAAAGACAAGGGCCTTCGGCTGATTGACCGGCAGCCGCGCAACGGTCTGGCCGGGATCATCGCCTTTCTGCACCCCCAGGCGTGTTGCAGCGTGCTGGTCGAGTACGCCCAGCCGGTCGACCGTTCCGAGCACGCATCGCTGCTGAGTCAGGGCCGCGACCGGCGCTTCACCGCCAGGCGGCTCGACCATGTGGTCATCGCGGTCAAGGATCTGGAGGGCGCGGTGGCAACCTATCAGCGCAACTTCGGGCTGGACCGAGAAGCGGCCCGGGACGTACCGGCCCTGGGGCTGCGGAATACGTTTCTGCCGATCGGAGACGCCAAGATAGAAATCGTCACCCCACTGGGCGACGCCAGCCCGATTGGTCAGTTCATCGACAAAAAGGGCGAGGGCATGTACCTGGTGTCGTTGGATGTCGATCATCTCGACGGTGCGGTCCAGACCCTGGCCGACGCCGGCATCAAGGCCAATGTGATCCGCGGCACGGTCGGCGATATCGCCATGATCAGCCCCAGGCACACCCACGGCGTGCTGCTCCAGCTGGTGTCGCGCTAGAGCAGTTCACCATCATGTGTAGCCGTGTAGGTCGGGTTAGCCGTAGGCGTAACCCGACATCCCGTACTTGTCGGATTACGCTCCGCTAATCCGACCTACTACAGCCTATCGGGAAACGCGCTAGTTAGTAAGGATACGCTCCCATGCAACGAGACAAACCCTGGGTCATGCGCACCTACTCCGGCCACTCCACGGCCAAGGCCAGCAATGCGCTGTACCGTCTGAACCTGAGCAAGGGCCAGACCGGTCTGTCGGTCGCCTTCGACCTGCCGACCCAAACCGGCTACGACAGCGACCACAGTCTGGCCCGAGGCGAGGTGGGGAAAGTCGGTGTGCCGATCTGCCATCTGGACGATATGCAGACGCTGTTCGACGAGATTCCGCTCGACCAGATGAATACCTCGATGACGATCAATGCCACGGCCGCCTGGCTGCTGGCCCTGTATATCGCTCTGGCCGAGCGGCGCGGCGTGGAGCCGGCCGCCCTGCAGGGCACGACCCAGAACGATATTGTCAAAGAGTACCTGTCGCGCGGGACGTATATTTTTCCGCCCCGACCCAGCCTGCGGCTGATCAGCGATGTCATCGCCTACACCGTGAGCCACGTCCCCAGATGGAACCCGGTCAACGTGTGTTCCTACCACCTGCAGGAAGCCGGCGCGACGCCGGTCCAGGAGGTGGCGTACGCCCTGGCGACGGCGATTGCCATTCTCGATACGCTGCGCGATGCCGGTGGGCTCAACGCTGAGCAGCTGGCGGCGGCGGTCGGCCGGATGAGTTTCTTTGTCAATGCCAGCGTCCGCTTTATCGAGGAGGTGTGCAAGCTGCGCGCCTTCGGACAGCTGTGGGACGAGCTGGCCCATGATCGCTATGGGGTAACGGAGCCGAAACTGCGCCGTTTTCGGTACGGCGTGCAGGTCAATTCCCTGGGGCTGACCGAGGCTCAGCCCGAAAACAATGTGCCCCGGATTGTCCTGGAGGCTCTGGGCGTCACCCTCAGCAAAGACGCCCGCTGCCGAGCCATGCAGCTCCCGACCTGGAACGAGGCGCTGGGTCTTCCCCGGCCGTGGGATCAGCAGTGGAGCCTGCGCATTCAGCAGATCCTGGCCTTTGAGACCGATCTGCTCGAGTACGGAGATATCTTTGAGGGTAGCACGGTCATTGAGGCCAAGACTGCGGCGGTGAAGACCGCAGCCCGCCAGGAGTTGGAGCGGGTGCTGGACATGGGTGGGGTCATTGCGGCTCTGGACTCGGTCAAGGAGCAGCTGGTGGCCAGCCATACCGAGCGGGTGCGGCGGATCAACACCAAGGAGCAGCTCGTCGTCGGCGTGAATGCCTTTACCGAGACCGCGCCTTCCCCGCTGTACAGCGGCGAGTCGTCGGCCATCCTCAAGGTTGACGAGGCGGCCGAGCGCGAGCAGGTCGAGCGCCTGCACGCGTTTCGGGCGGCCCGCAATCCGGCCGAGGTTGAGGCGGCGCTGGCCGGTTTGGCCGAGGCGGCACGCGGCGGGGCCAACATCATGCCGGCCTCAATCCGCTGCGCCCACGCCGGGGTGACGACTGGCGAGTGGTCGGAAACGCTGCGGCAGATCTTTGGCGCCTTCCGGGCTCCGACCGGCCTGGGCGGGGCGCCGGCCGTCGGTCGGCGAACAGAGACCGATCAGCTGGCGGCCGTGCGTACGCGCGTCCACGCGGCGGCCGAGGTGTTGGGCCGGCCGCTCAGGGTGCTGGTCGGCAAACCCGGCCTGGACGGCCACTCCAACGGCGCCGAGCAGGTCGCGGTGTGGTGTCGGGATGCGGGCATGGAGGTCGTCTACGAGGGGATTCGACTCACCCCGGACCAGATCGTGGCCAGCGCCCGGGATGAGGGCGTGCACGTCATTGGCCTGAGCATCCTGTCCGGCTCGCATCTGCGCCTGGTGCCGGAAATCCTGGACGGCTTGAAGGCCGAAGGACTCGACACGCTGCCGGTGGTGGTCGGCGGGATTATTCCTGAGGATGACGCCGAGTCCCTGCGTCGGGCCGGCGTGGCGCGCGTGTACACGCCCAAGGACTTCGAGATGGTCCAGATTGTGTCGGATATGGTTGACGTGGCCGCAGGGGCGGGGCGCTAGGCAGCTGTCTCGGCCTGCCGTAAGGAGCAGGCACGCTCTCAGCGTTGACGATTCTTACGGTCCTGGTAGACGACCCAGCCTCCGGTCATCGTCACGATCACGATACCTGCGAGAAAAATATAGCCCATGACATCCACCGCATGACTCCTGCCAACCTTAGATGAGGATCGTTACCAAGGTTTTCCGTCGTTCCTTATCCATACCACTGGTGCCATTGTTATGATGCTCCAGAGTTTTGACAAGGTGGATTCTAAGGAAGACTCCGAGTATGCCTGCTCCCGGCGTCCAGCCTATCGACCTCCAAGCCCTGCTGCGTTTTGACCGAAAAACCATAGCGGCCGCTCTCAATCTGCTCGAAGACCGCCGCGCCGAGCGCCAGGAACGCGCGCTGGCCGTGCTCGACGAACTCGCCGGCCTGCCGGCTGCGGCTCATGTCGTGGGCATCACCGGCCCGCCCGGGGTGGGCAAAAGCTCACTGATTGCGCGTTTGATTGCGCGCGCCGTTCAGGCCGGGCGGCGGCTCGGCGTTGTGGCGGTTGACCCGTCGAGCAAGGTTTCCGGCGGGGCGCTGCTGGGCGACCGCAGCCGGATGCAGCTGCCACCCGCAGCAGCGGTGTACGCCCGCAGCTTTGCCGCCCGCGACCGGCTGGGCGGCTTAAGCCGAGAGGCGTTTCTGGCCGTTTTTTTGCTGCGCCACATCTGTGACGTGGTGCTGGTCGAAACGGTCGGCGTCGGCCAGAGTGAGACCGATATCGCCAATATCGCCGATAGCGTGGTGTTGGTCGTCCAGCCCTTCTCCGGCGATGTGCTTCAGTTCATCAAAGCCGGAGTGATGGAAATCCCGGACATCCTGGCCGTCAATAAGGCCGACGACGCAGCCCTGGCCGACAAAGCCATGGCCGAGGTCCGAGCCGCCCTGGCGACAAGAGGAAACGTGTCAACAGATGCATGGAAGGCCGACACGTTTCCTCTTGCTGAGCCGGGATCGGATGCGGGAGGCTGGTCAAGCCCGCTGGTGGCCGTCAGCGCGCTGAGCAATCTGAATCTTGATCGGCTGGAGGCGGCCATTGCCGAGCATCACCGGCATGTCCAGACCGCCGGCCGGCTGGTCTCACGCCGAGCAGCCCAGGAGCTTGCCTGGGCCGTTGGTGAACTGCGCTACGAGCTGGGCCGGGTCGGGCTCGCCGCTGCGGGGAGGCCGGACGGCGTTGCCGCGCGCTGGGCGCAGCAGCCCGGTCGCAGCCCGGCCCGCAAGCTGGCCAATCTGCTGGCAGCGGTCGGCCCTATGCCGTCCTGGCCCCCACGCCCTCTACCAGGGCCAGACGCACCAGGGCCAGGGCGTTAAAGCTCATCCGCGTCCGGTCCGGTCTGCCACGGCCGGCCATATTGTAGTTGCGGGTCCTGACATGGGCGCTGTCGGTGACGGCCAGGAATGTCTGACCCCGGGCCAGATTTTCAGACGTATCGGTCGGGTCGGGCCGTGAGTGAACCGCCAGGCCGAGATCACTGCCGGCGCGTGCCCGGACGGCTCGGGCCAGCGCCTGGCTCAGCCGCTCGGGCTCGTTCCAGACGGCTTCGTCAGCCGTGTCCCCCAACAGCCGTTGCAACGCCGGCCGGCCGCTGGCACTCAGGCTCTCGACACACCGCTCGGGGTCGGCCTGGTGCAGCCGCTCGGCCAACATGCCGCCCAGGTCTTCGCACACCGAGATGGTCATCCCCCTGCTGCGCAGGAGCTGGCCGACGACCTCCTCCAGGGTTTCGTCGTCCACGGCAAAAACGTGTTTGCCCAGCCGGTGTCTGATTTCGGCTTCGAGCGGAGCAATCAGGCTGTTGGCCGCGTCTCTGTTCGCCGCCTTGGCTGCAATGCGCACATCGACCTGACCCGGATGGGCCAGCACGCCGACCGTCGGGTTGTGTGAGTTAGCGATCAGATGGCCGATTTCGTCATCCACCCGGCTTTCGCCCAGCTCGGCGACCTTGAGTACACGATAGGTAATCGTTTCAGACAGGGCAAAGCTGCGTCGCAGGTAGGGCTCGACCTCATTGTCGAACAGCCACTTGAGTTCAAACGGCACGCCGGGCAGGACGAAGATAATCCCTCGGGGGTCTTCGACAATAAAGGACGGGGCTGTGCCGTTCGGGTTTTCAACCGGGATGGCGCCCTCGGGAATGTCGGCCTGGCGTTCGTTGTTGGGCGTCATGATAAAGCCGCGGCTGCGGAAGCGCTGATCGATCTGTTCCAGCAGCCGCGGATCGCGGACCAGCTTACGGCCGCTGACTTCGGCCACCACCTCGCGGGTCAGGTCATCCTGGGTCGGACCCAGGCCGCCGCTGGTAATCACAATATCGGAGCGGTCCAGGGCCCGGCTGAGGACCTCTTTCATCCGCCCGGGGTTGTCGCCCACAATCGTCTTGTAAAACAGATTCACCCCGATGTCGGTCAGCCGTTGGGCGATCCAGGCCGAGTTGGTGTCCACAATCTGGCCCAACAAGAGTTCTGATCCGATAGCGACGATTTCCGCATTGGCCATATGCTGCACTCCTTTGTGTCCGGGTGTATGATTGGGGCGCTCAAAAAAGGATAGAGGAAGGACCGCCAATGGAAAAGACGGGCGTTGTGATTGGCCGAGACAGCTGGCTGTTGCTGCGGGACGAGCCCCTGTATTCGGCCCGCTTTATTGACCGCGACGGGACCGATGAGCTGGCCCTCGTCGTGCGGGTTGAGGAGCTGGAATGGTTTGTGGAGTCGGGCCTGCCGCTGGCCGTGTCGCTGTGTACCTGGCAGAGCAGTCGGGGCGTGTGGCTGGCGGCCATCGCCTATCAGTTGTCGCCGAGCTTTGGCGAGGCGCGGGCCGGGGTGTTCTTTCTGAATCCGCGCCGGGCCGAGGATGCCACCCTGCTCAACAAACTGCCCCGCCAGGAGCGCTTGGCCGCGATCTTTCTGAGCGCCGACTGCGAGACCCACTACACCACCACCTTGCCCCAGGACGACGAACTGCGCGTCGAGTGGCGGGAGCGGATCGCGCGCATCACTCCGGCGGGACTGGACACCAGCCCGAGTGACGAACCCGATTCCGCCTTTGAGTCTGCCCTGACCGAGTTTCAGGCTCGCTACAACGCGCAGGATATTCTGCTCGGCGAACTCAGTTGAGTTCGTCGAGGGTCAGCCTGAAGCTCGGCGCAAAGGTGTCGAGGAAATAGCCCACTTCGGGAAGCCGCATGTCTTCCAGCGTGGCTCTGAGCGTTTTCTCGGCCTGGCTGAACTCGGTGTTGCCGACGCTGACCTCTTGCACGCATTTCAGGTAGGCGCACAGCTTGTCGGCGGCCTTGACCAGTTCGAGGCTGGCCGCGTCCGCTGCCTGGGGCTGAAAAAAGGCCTGATAGTCGGCCCGCAGCTCGGCCGGGATCATGCTCAGCAGCTTGGCATTGGCGGTCTGCTCAATGGCCTGATAGGCGGTCTTGATGTCGGGGTTGAAGTATTTGACCGGGGTCGGCAGGTCGCCAATCAGCACCTCGCCGGCGTCGTGATACAGGGCCAGAGCCGCCACCCGGTCGGGGTTGACCTGCCCGGCAAACACCCGGTTGCGAATAATGGCCAGGGCGTGGGCCACCAGCGCCACCTGGGAGCTGTGCTCCTGGATATTCTCCGGGTAGGTGCTGTGCATCAGCCCCCAGCGCCGGATGAATTTCATGCGCGACAGATAGGCAAAGAAGTGGCTCAGCATCGGAACTCGGCCTGTCAGGTTCGGTGCGGAATGACCTGGAAACGGTTATGATATCGCTCGAAAATGACTTTGTAGTTTTCAAAAAACCCGCTCTGTCCCAGCAGGGCGTCGGTCTGAAGACCCGGCAGGAAAGCGCAAGTAATCAGGAACTCATTGCGCCTGTCCTGTCTGACACGGATAGTGAGTGGGTGGTCATACCCGACAGCACTGCTGGTAATCCCGTAAAACCGACGTGGACGCCCAGCCTCCAGATTGATCTCCAGGATGTCGGCAAACTGAGCATTGAGGACGGTCATGCCGGCTCCCGAATCAATAAGCGCCTTGATCGTGGCCCGCTTCCCATTCTGAGGATTGGTAAAGACAATGTCCACTCGGGGTTGGTAACTGACGCCACCGCCACTGAGGGGGACGGGCTCGTACTCAAATCTCATGGGGCAAGAAGGTACGTGAAAAGGAGGGGACCAAATGGAAGACGTAATCGGTGTACCCCTGCTGTTCAGCCCGCTCTTTGACCTGCTTGGGGTTTTCCCCACAGGCTACGACCTTGTCCTCAACCAACGCGACCCACTGATCCTCGAATGGTCTCAGCTCATCCGCTAAGTTCCGGGTTTTTTCGGTGTTTTTCATAAGACAAGCGTTGCCCCTGAGAGATTCCTACAGGTTGGTCTTGTAATCCTGCTCCACAAACTGGTCAATCTGCTCGGCCAT
>WTHE01000099.1:0-2252 GCA_011523315.1 Candidatus Binatota bacterium | reverse complement strand
CCTACAGGTTGGTCTTGTAATCCTGCTCCACAAACTGGTCAATCTGCTCGGCCATCTTGTCGTCCGCGCCCATTTTACCGGCCAGGATTTTGCCGAACGAGATTTTTTTCTTTGCCGGCCAGGTGTCGGACTTCCACAGCTGGGCGCGCAGAAACGCCTTGGCGCAGTGGTAGAAGACTTCCTTGATGCGGACCCGGATGGCGACCACGGCCGGTTTGCCTCGGGCCGACAGGCTATCCAGAATGGCGGGATCGCTGGTCAGCTCGGCCGTGCCGTTGACCCGCAGGGTTTCGCCGGTGCCGGGAATGAGAAAAATCAGCCCGATGTGGGGGTTGGCCAGGATATTTTGCAGGCCAAAGATCAGCTTGTTGCCGCTGCGATCCGGGATGAGCAGCGTGGTTTCGTCTTCGACGGCCACAAAGCCGGGGCCGTCGCCCTTGGGCGACACGTCCATATTGCCCTCGGCGTCCGAGGTGGCCAGCAGGAGAAAGGGCGAGCGCTGAATGAAATCAGCGCAGGTTTCGTCCAGCACCGTCCACAGCTTGTGGGGCACCAGGTCGCTGGGCGTGCCGATAATGGTCCGCAGTTCGTCCACGGTCGAGATACGGTGGGAATCAACAGCAGTCATCGTCGCCTCCTTTGTATTGCATGCGCACTTTTCCTTTATGCGCAAAACAGGCTAGAGTGCAAGCAGTCCACCGGAAAGGAGACCACGGCCATGGCAGATCTTGAGGTGAGCGTAAAAAATCGGGTTGGCCTGCTGACCCTGAACCGCCCGGACAAGCTGAACGCCCTGACCCGCCAAATGGGTGACATCGGCCTGGCGACCCTCCAGGAATGGCAGCACGACCCGGATGTGGGCGCGGTGGTGCTGACCGGCGCCGGTCGGGGCTTCTGCGCCGGTGGGGATGTCTCGGCCATGCACAAAGGCACCGAGATAGGCGGAGTCAGCTCGACCCTGGAAGACAAAATTGACCAGCTGCGCCAGGCGCACGGCCTGCCCTGGCTGCTGCATACCTATCCCAAAGTGGTCATCGCGGTGGTGAATGGACCGACGGCCGGGGCCGGGCTGGGCCTGGCCCTGTCGTGCGACCTGCGCCTGGCGTCCGAGCAGGCGCGGTTCGGCACAGCCTATGCCCGGGTCGGCTACGGGGGAGACTATGGCACGACCTGGCAGCTGACCAATCTGGTCGGCCAGGCCAAGGCCAAGGAACTGTTCTTTCTGCCGGATATGATCTCGGCTCAGGAGGCTCACGCCCTCGGCCTGGTGAACCGGGTGTTCCCGCACGACAGGCTGATGGACGAAGCCCTGGCGATTGCCGAGCGTATCGCCGCCGGCCCGCTGGTCAGCTACCGCTATATGAAGGCCAATATCAACGCCTCGACCACAGTCGATTTTCGGACCATGCTGGACCGCGAGGCCGAGACGCATTTGCGCTGCGGCCAGACTGAGGATCACAAAGAGGGCGTGGCCGCGTTCATGGAAAAGCGCCAGCCGGTTTTTCGGGGGCGCTGAGCACAGGAGCGATACGATGACACTACCCGAAGTCCTGCTCGACGGCCTGATCTTTCTGGAAGGGCCGCGCTGGTACGACGGCAAGCTGTGGTTTTCGGACATGTTCGCCGGCCAGGTCAGGACGGTCGATCTGTCCGGCAATACGGAGGTGGTCGCCGAGGTGGCCGAACGGCCCTCGGGGCTGGGTTTCCTGCCCGACGGTCGTCTCCTGATTGTCTCCATGCAGAACCGCCTGCTGCTGCGCCTCGACCGGGATGGACTCACTACCGTGGCCGACCTGAGCGACCTGGCGGTCGGCAGTCCCAACGACATGGTCGTGGACACCCACGGCCGGGCCTATATCGGCCATTTCGGCTACGACTTGTTTGGCGGCCAAGAGCCCAGACCGGCCAGCCTGTTGCTGGTCACGCCGGACGGCCAGGTCCGCGAGGTGGCCGACGGGCTGGAGTTTCCCAACGGCACGGTCATCAGCCCCGACGGCAAAACCCTGATTGTGGCCGAAACCTTCGGCCGGCGGCTGACCGCCTTTTCGATTGCCGACGACGGCGGCCTGTCCGAGCGGCGGGTCTTCGCCCAGTTCGACGAAGAAACACCCGACGGGATCTGCCTCGACGCCGGGGGCGGGGTGTGGGTCAGCTCGTTCGAGTCGGGCGAGTTCGTGCGGGTCGAAGACGGCGGCACGATCACTGAGCGTATCCCGGTGCCGGGCAAGCGGGCCGTGGCCTGCGCGCTGGGC
>WTHE01000101.1:1254-2966 GCA_011523315.1 Candidatus Binatota bacterium | reverse complement strand
CCAGCGTGGCGAGTGGCTGAACTCCATGGCCCGAAAGCCCATCTCCTCGGCCGTGTAGGGCGGCTCGAACGGATAGCGCTCGGCCGGGATGTAGGGGTACTGGGCGTCGCGCGGGGTCTGGGGGCGGGGATCGAACTCGGCCCGCTCCTGCTCGCTCAACTCGGCCAGCGTGCGCCAGCTGCGCTGGTCGGCCTCGGACGAGACGGGCAGCAGCAGCCAGACGGCGAGCAGACACAGGGATATCCTCAGGCGGCTAGGATGGGTCATGGCTGGGTCTCTCATATCGAACGCTTTTAGGCTTGTCAGGCCCGAAACGTCAAGGCAGAGTGGGGGCAAAGGAGGACGCACTATGGCAGCCGAACAACTCAAAGACCGCGATATTCCAGGCCCCAAACGCGACTATGTGGGCTACGGCCGTCGCTTGCCGAAAGTGGTGTGGCCCGACGAGGCGCAGGTGGCGGTCAATCTGGTCGTCAACTACGAGGAGGGCTCCGAGTACGCCAAGCCCCTGGGCGATGAGCGCAACGAGGGCCTGGCCGAGATCAACTACGCTCTCAATCCCAAGTACCGCGATCTGGCTACCGAGTCGGTGTACGAGTACGGCAGCCGGGCCGGTATCTGGCGCCTGCTGCGTCTGTTTGACGAGTATCGGATTCAGACCACCTTCTTCGCCTGCGCGGTCGCCCTGGAGCGCAACCCCGAGGTCGGCCAATGGATGCAGGCCAGCGGCCACGAGCCGTGCTCGCACGGCTGGCGCTGGAGCGAACACTGGCTGCTCAGCCGCGACGAAGAGCGCCAGCAGCTGCGCTGGGCCATCGAGTCGATCCAGAACACCTGCGGTCAGCGTCCCCAGGGCTGGTACTGTCGCTACGGACCGAGCGTCAACACCCGCGAGCTGCTCGTCGAGGAGGGCGGCTTTGTGTACGACTCGGACGCCTATAACGACGACCTGCCCTATTTTACCGAGGTCAACGGACGCCAGCACCTGATCGTGCCCTACTCGCTGACCTATAACGACGCGCGCTACGTCCTGCCCCAGGGCTACGGCAGCCCGACCGATTTCTTTGAGACCTGCAAGCGCGGCCTGGACGAGCTGTGGCGCGAGGGGGCGGCCGGCTATCCCAAAATGATGTCGATCGGTCTCCATCCGCGTCTGGTCGGGCAGGCCGGTCGGACGGCCGCGCTGCGGGAGTTCCTCGACTACGCGCTGAACAAGGGCGGGGTGTGGTTTGCCCGGCGGCTCGATATCGCCCGGTGGTGGTGGGATCATCACACGGAGTTTGTCCGCTGACGCGGCTTGACTCGGTTTCGGCCAGGCTCAATGATTGGGCAGCTGAGACGGAAGGGAGTATCACCCATGGCGACAAAAGACATCAAAATTGCCTACGGTATCGACGTGGATGCGGTGGCCGGCTGGCTGGGCTCGTATGGCGGCGAGGACTCGCCGGACGACATTTCACGCGGCCTGTTCGCCGGCGAGGTCGGCGTGCCGCGTCTGGTCAAGCTGTTTGCCAAGTACGATATCAAAACCTCCTGGTTCGTGCCCGGCCACTCAATCGAGACCTTTCCCGAGCAGACCCGACCGGTTGTCGAGGCCGGGCATGAAATCGGCGCGCACGGCTACGCCCACGAAAATCCGATTGCCATGACGCCTCAGCAGGAAGAAGATGTGCTGCTCAGGAGCATTGAGCTGATTGAGCACACGTCGGGCA
>WTHE01000101.1:0-1244 GCA_011523315.1 Candidatus Binatota bacterium | reverse complement strand
GACCACAGCCTGATGCACAACGACTTCCACCCCTACTACGTCCGGGTCGGCGACCGGTGGACCACCATCGACTACGCCAAACCGGCCGCCGAGTGGATGAAGCCCCTGCAGCGCGGCCAGGAAACGGACCTGGTCGAGATCCCGGCCAGCTGGTACCTCGACGACCTGCCGCCGATGATGTTCATCAAGAAGTCGGCCAACAGCCACGGCTTTGTCAATCCGCACGATATTGAGCAGCTGTGGCGCGACCAGTTCGACTGGGTGTACCGCGAGCACGACTATGCCGTGTTTGCGATGACCATCCACCCGGATGTGAGCGGCCGTCCGCAGGTCTTGCTGATGCACGAGCGGCTGATCGAATACATCAACGGCCACGCCGGGGTGAGTTGGTGTACGCTGGGAGAGATTGCGGCGGATTTTACCCAGCGCCAGCCCAGGGGCTGAGCCGGATGAATCCAGAATTCCCATGGTCATGATTTCCAGGCCGGTCATGAGTCTGCCTTGTTCTCTGGGACATGTCCGGGCATTTACCATACTTCCCTGCCGACAGGGGGTCCCCAGTCCAGCTCTTCAGCTTGATACTCTTTCGGCATTTTGGATACCAATGCCTCCAGGTCGTATCTGCCCCGCACCTTGGTCACGGGTTCAACGACAATCCGCCCCTTCTGGACAGACACCTGCACTTCGTCGCCTACCTTGATCTGGGCTTCTTCCAAAAGCGCCTTGGTGAACCGAAGCCCCTGGCTGTTGCCCCATTTCTGAATCTTGGTCAGCATCGCCTACCTCTTTGGGATATGCCTCCAGGGTATATCCCCGGACGAGTCGTGACACCAGGGTGCGTGAGGTCCGGGAATCTCCCCTTTCCCGCTTGACGCTGGCCGGTCACTGGCTATAACAAGCCGATGCCACACAACAGCCGGGCATCCGCTCCCCACGCCCTGACTGACTCCCCCCTCGACCTGTTGGCCGTCGGCCTGACGATCATGCTGTGCGCCATTTGGGGCGGCGCCTTTGTCGCCATCAAGGTCGGAACGATGGACATGCCTCCGCTGGGAGCCGGGGCGATACGCTTTCTGCTGACCAGCCTGGTGCTGACCGGCTGGGCCTACTACCGGCGGGTTCCGCTGCGCTTCGGGCGAGCCGAAGCCACGCTGCTGCTGATTCTGGGGGTCTTGTTTTTTTACACCAATGTGGCGGCCTACGTTGGCACGTCGCGGACGACTTCGGGCCGGGCTGCGGTCTTC
>WTHE01000496.1 GCA_011523315.1 Candidatus Binatota bacterium | reverse complement strand
CTTCACCACGGCTGGATTTTCATTTCGTGTCGCCTCATGCAGCGGAGTCTCGCCCCCTCCAGTCCGGGCCTTGATATCCGCCCCGGCTTCTACCAAAACCGTCACTACCTCTGGATTTTCATTACGCGCCGCCGCCTTATGCAGCGGAGTCTCACCCTCACTCAGGCTTCCTCCAGTTCGGGCCTTGATATCCGCCCCGGCTTTTACCAACGCTGTCACCACGGCTGGATTTTCATTATATGCCGCCGCCTTATGCAGCGGAGTCTCGCCCCCATCTAGCTCCCCGGTCCGGGCCTTGATATCCGCTCCGGCTTCCACTAATGCTGCCACCGCCTCTGGACTTCCATTAAATGCCGCCATATGCAGCGGAGTCCAGCCGCCCTCCGTTCGGGCTTGAACGTCTGCCCCGGCTTCCACTAATGCTGTCACCGCCTCTGGACTTCCAGCAAATGCCGCCATATGTAGCGGAGTCCAGCCATCCTCCGTTCGGGCTTGAACGTCTGCCCCATTTGCCAACTCGGCTTGCACTTCCGTCAATGTGGCAGATTCCCAGAACTCTTCCGAGAAGAATGTGTCCTCCATAGGTTCCATTTCTCCTTGACCTTCCCTAAAAACGCAAGTCCTTAAAATGGGAATTATGTAGCTGGTCCCCACCTGCCGGCTCGAGAGCGTTTCCCATCGAGAATGATCTGAACTGTCCATCTCCACGTCTCAAGTTGGGAGGCAACTCTCTCCGAGGGGGAGAAATCGGAGAGCGCGTGTAGAACCCGCTCCAGGCCCTTTAACCCCCAAAGCGGAAGCCGTGGAAGAAGCCGCAAAAGAAGCTGGGCCATGCTACTCGGCCGGAAAGAAGGCTGATGTCCACGCATGAGCAATCCTCCAGAATGGCTCCTCATGTCGCTGCCGGTCATAGGGACGCTGGCCGCCATACTCGTGCCTGTCATCCTCGCTCACCGGGCTCGTCTCGATAAGTTGGACGACCGTCTGCGGGCGGTGGAGACGAATATCGCCCGGATCACTGGACGGCTTGAGGAACGACGCGACAGAGAAATATCCGAGGGCACCCTAGCACGTCACGATGAGGTGCTCATCCAGGGGATGCAGCGGCGCCGGGGACCAGCTACATAATCCCCCTTAAAATTCACCCCCGGCGAATTCGTCGATATCGTTTACCACACGTCACGACTTAGTGTGAGCCGTGGACATGAATCCTCCCTTTACATCAGGTTGACACGTTTCCTCTTCTGGTACAGATCCCGGTAGCCGATCAGTTCAATATGCTGGTCTTCAAGCACGCGCCGAACAGCTTGGCTGGTCAGGGCGGCCAGTTCGGCGTCACGGCGGTAGTCCGGTGTCCAGCGCTCGACCTCGGGACAGGGCAGAAAGGCCGGGTGGCAGTACAGTTCGGTGACGCCGGCTTGCAGGCGGGGCAGGAGCTTCAGCAGGTAGGGCTCGTCCACCCTTCCGGTCTGGTGGAGACCGAACAGGGCGTCCGGCCAGACGATGCCGGCTGTGGCCAGCTTGTGTTCCGCATGCCGGGCCAGACGAGTGAACACGCCCGACTCCCAGCGTTTACGCAGCGCGGCGCGTGGATCGAGGGCCAGGCTACAGGCCAGATCTTCCCGGGTCAGCCGCATGGCCCGAATGCCGTACTCCTCGGCCAGCTCCAACAGGCTGTGCAAGACAACGGGGTGCAGGTGGATATTGACGTGCCCGTCAATGTGGGCCAGCGGTAGACCGGTGGCTAGAAAGCGTTCGATCTGCGCTCGGCATTCGTCCCGGATCTGAGACCGGGCACGGGCTGAGAAGAAGTAGCGCAGTCCGGCCCGGGTCGGGTTGGAGAGGAAGTTTCCGTCGCGGTCGGTCAGCTGCGGGATGTGACGGTGGTCCAGGACCGACCGGCCCTGGACCAGGGTCAGGTGTAGCCCGACCTGGAGGCTGGGCGTGGCGCGGGCCAGCTCGACCGCCCCGCGCCACGCCCGCGCGCTGACCATCAGGCTGGCATTGGTCAGAATCCCGTGCCGATGGGCGTGGAGGATGGCCGCGTTGACCTGCTCGGACAGGCCGAAGTCGTCGCCGTTGACGATCAGGCGTTTGTGTCCGGGATGCGGATGCTCTCCGCTTGGTGGGCTGGTCATCGTCATTTGCTGTTGCGCCGGGCTCTGCGTTTCAGCGTCTTGAGAGCCACGTTGGCCAGGCCGACCACGATCAGCAGGCCGAGCCACAGGCGGGTGGCGGGCCAGGCCGCGGTCCAGCCCTCGGCCGCGACGCCTTCGTAGAGCTGGATGCCGACAATGCCGGCCAGCCAGCCGCACACCGACTCGTACTCTTTGCGCCACGCCAGCCGCCAGCCGAACGGCCGCGTCGTGCCGAGCGCCTGGGGCAGCTGGCTCAGGGCCGGGAGAAAGCGGGGCACGGCGACCGCCCGATAGCCCTCGTAATCCTGGGTGAAGCGCCAGTGCAGGCGATGTTCTTCGAGCTTGGTAATGGCGTCGTACAGATAGGCAAAGGGCAGCAGGAAGAGCGGATAGACCCACGGGTTGTGATACACCACGACCAGACCCAGCACGATGAGGAAGTTGCCGGCGTACAGGGGGTGGCGCATCAGAGCGTAGGGACCACGTTCGCGCACCCCGAACTTATCGACCTCGGCATTGCTGCCCCAGGCCCAGGCCCGGAGCCACTGACCGAGCAGACACACCGCCGTTCCGACGCCATCGCTGAGTAGATCAAGACCTGGGCTGGCCAGCGGGTAGGTGGGCGGAAAGAAGATCAGGACCAGGATAGCCAGCGGAATGGGCAGGCTGCGCCGGTAGCGGCGCAGCCAGGCGGCAAAGCCGGTCTGGATGAGGCCGGCCGGGCGTTCGCCCAAAGGGGGAGGGGGAGGAGATGCCTCAGCAGTCATGCGGCCTACGTATCGTTTGAGTATCTACCCGAGGTATGCGCGAATATGTGGGCTGGCTCAGT
>WTHE01000034.1 GCA_011523315.1 Candidatus Binatota bacterium | reverse complement strand
GAGCAGAATACCGCAGTTGGTCGGATTGAAAACATGCTGGCCCCGACAGCGCACGGCATATTTGCTGGCAACGGCGGTGCAGGCAACCAGCGGATAGGTCCACACGAGGCTGGAGCGAAACAGCAGGAGGACACTCAGGCCGCTGATCAGGGCGCTCAGCGGTCGGGCAGAGCGCGTGCGGACGAGTCGGCTCAGACCGTACTCAGTCAGCAGGCTGCCCGCCAGGGTGCTGATGACCACCGCCCAGGAAAGAGGAAAACCGAGCCCGAAAATTCCGACTATGAGGACACCGCTCAGCACGGCGACCTGCCAAAGACGCGCGTCGTGTCGCATATTCCCTCTTACCCCTTGCGGACAAACGTCTTCAGCCTGAAAAGGTCTCGACCGGCTTCTCAATTGCAGCGGGAGCAAGGCTTCTCTTGCCTGGACTCTCTCTAGTGTGTAAATTAATGTATATTTTTACACACCCGTGGGGTATTTATGCGACGCACTACAAACCTGAGTAGAAAGAATCTCATGGTGAATGGAGAGGCCATTCGCAGCCTCAAACGGCTGCTCAAGGTGCCGAGCGAGTCGGAGGCGGTCCGCATCGCAGTCCAGGACCGGCTGGCCTTAGAAGAAGCTCAAGCGGCGCTGAGGCGGATTCGCGGCCGTGGGGGGCTTGATGACATCTTTCATCGCAGCGCACCAGACAGTCGGAAAAAGCAGTCATGACCCGCTCCCCGCTCTTGTTCGACACCTCACTGTATATTCCGTATCTGAGAGGAGAAGCCTATTCGGCACTGATTGAAGGAGCCGTGCAGACTGGGCAGGTTCGACTGAGTAGCGTTGTGCTGGCTGAGCTTTATGCCGGGACACGCTCGGCTCGGGATAAGACGGACTTGGACCTTGTTCTTCAGGCATATCGCGCACTAGGTTTTCTGGTCGTTCCCAGCGAACACGACTGGGCTCGCGCCGGGCAGTTGATTCGGCGCTATAGCCGCCTGTATGGAGCGGTCGAGCCACGCGACCATATGAACGATGTCCTGATCCTCCTGTCGGGGGCAAGCGCCAAGGCCGAGGTCATCACCGAAAATGCGGCCCACTTCACACGCTGGGCCGCTCTGCTGCGCCGCATGCGGGTGGCGGTTCGGGTGCGGACGGTCAGGCGCGGGCAGTATCGGGAGGCGTGAGCCCGCACGCCTGGGCGATCAGCTCATACGACCGCAGCCGGTCGGCAAAGGCATAACAGATGGTCACCACACTCAGGTCGGTGGTCTCGTACAGCTCGGCCAGCCGCTCAAGCTTGGCCTTGACCTGCTCGGGGTCGCCGTCGATGTTGACCCGGCTCTGCTGCTCCAGATAGGCCCGCTCCTGGGAGCTGTAGGGATAGGCTTCGGCCTCCTCGACTGGCGGCACCCCGGTCCCGCGGCCACGAATGATATTGAGCCGGACCAGGTTGCGGCTCAGGGCCAGCCGGCGCGCCTGCTCTTCGGTCTCGGCGCACAAGACCTGAGCGGCGACATTCACCTGCGGCTCGGTCAGGTGCTCGGACGGACGGAAGCGACGCCGGTAGTGCTCGACAATGGCCGGTCCGTGTTCGACGCCGGCGCCAAAGAAATACGCATAGCTGAACGGCAGCCCCCGCTCGGCGGCCAGCAGGGCCGAGTCAATGCCCGAGCCCAACAGCCATACCTCGGGCTGGGTCGCAGGCGGGCTTGGCCCGGCTTTGATTGCGGCAAACGGATGCGACGGGTCCATGGCGTCGCCCAGGTAGGAGATGACATGATCGACCTGTTCGGGAAAATCCTGGATGTCGCGCATCTTGCCGGGGTAGGCCAGGGCGGCGGCGGTGCGCTGGTCGCTGCCCGGCGCCCGACCGATACCCAGGTCAATCCGGCCCGGATACAGCGACTCCAGCATCCGAAAGGTCTCGGCCACCTTGAGCGCGCTGTAGTGGGACAGCATGACCCCGCCGCTGCCGACCCGCAGCCGGGAGGTCCGGGCCGCAATCTGGCCGACCATGACCTCGGGACAGGTGCCGGCAAAGCCGGGCAGGCTGTGATGCTCGGCCACCCAGTAGCGCTGATAGCCCAGGGCTTCGACCGCCTGGGCCAGGGCGATGGTTTCGTGCAGCGCGTCGCCAGCCGTCCCGCCCTGACGGACCGGGGACTGATCGACAACGCTTAAGCTGAGTTGGACAGGCATGGGGAGGTCGGACGGGACACGCGTGTCAGGCTCTGGCCCGGGCGCGTTTCTTGGCCATCTTTCTCATGAAGCCGAGCTTTAATCTCAGTTTGCGGCCCAGCCACAGGGCGTTATCCGAGTGGTCGGCCACGTCGTCGCCGGTCTGGGGATGAATCAGCACGTTCAAGCCCTCGTGGTTGAGCATCAGCCAGGGTATGAGGCGGCCGAACTGGTCGGGGTTGAACTTCACCTGATACATCCACTGCGGGTGTGGACCGACCGCCTTGAAGTGGATGCGGCCCAGCTCGACGTCAAAGTGCTCGGCCAGGCCGTCCCGCACCCGCTCCGCCGCCATCTGGGTCTCGTGGTCAAAATACACATGGACGTGGTAATCCTTGATCGCGGACGACTCTGTCGGCATCAATCAGCCTCCCGTATCATTCTACCCAGCCGTGTTGCAGGGTATGCACCGTGCCCGGTGGATACCACCATTCTCCGCGTTTGCACAGCGGACAGCGCCTCGGCATCCCGCCGCCCGCGTATTCCGGCACGCCGGCCAGGGATTTGACCGAACCGGCAAAGCGTCCCCCGCGTTGGACCTTCTTGGTCAGCATATACAGACCCATGCCACAATCGGGGCAGGACAGAATCGTTCCCGAATGCAGCGAGGATAAGAACGTAATGTCGGCAGGTGCAGGGCGAGGCATGGTCGCTCCCCTTCCCGGCGCGAGCCCTTACAGGCGGTCACGCGTTGCCTTGGGGATACCAGAAATCACCACCGGCCCGCAACTCGGGCCGTTTGAC
>WTHE01000441.1 GCA_011523315.1 Candidatus Binatota bacterium | reverse complement strand
ATGTATGTCATGGGCACCGACGCCATTGAGCGGGCGGCGACTGCGGACGAGGTGGAACAGATGAAAGAGCTGGTCCGCCAGGGCATGCGGGCCGGCGCCGCCGGACTGTCGGTGTCGCGCTCTCCGGTCCAGGTCGGCGACCACGGCGAACCCATGCCGGGCAAGGTGGCCGAAGACGCAGAGCTGTTTGAGGTGTGCAAGGCGGTCGGCGAGTTTGGTCGGGGCTTTTTCGAGTTCAACCCGCGGGTCTTGATCTATGAGAAAGACAAGGCCGAGCGCGACCGCGACCTAGCCCTGCTCAAGGCGATCGCCAAGGAGACCAAGCTGCCCACCACCTGGATCGGTCTGATTCACCAGTGGGATCAGCCCGAGCTGTGGTCGGAGCTGATGGGCGAGCTTGACGGCGCCTTCAGGCAGGGGCTGCCGATCTATCCCCAGGCCAGCTGTCGGCCGATCATGTTCCGTTTTTCGCTCAAGAATATCGCGACGATTTTTGACGACCTGCCGAACTGGAAGCGGGTCCACTTCCTGACCGCAGAAGAGCGCAAGCGTCACTTCCGCGACCCGGCCATGCGCAAAGACCTGCGCTATGACCTGATCGACGACCCCACCCCGCGGGCCTTCTCCAAGCGCTGGGATCTGATGTACGTCAACGAGGTCAAGCTGGACAAGAACCGGGCGCTCGAAGGCAAGAGCGTCGCCGACATTGCCGCCGAACAGGGCCGGGATGTCTTCGACGTATTCATGGATCTGTCGCTGGAAGAAGACCTGGATACCCAGTTCATCACGCCCCTGGCCAACGGCGACGAGGAGGCGGTCAGCCAGATCATCAACTATCCGCCCTCGCTGGTGTCGCTGTCGGACGGCGGGGCGCACGTGCAGTTCATCTGCGACACGGCCTATCCCTCATACCTGCTGGGCCACTGGGTGCGGGAAAACCGGGCGATGAGCCTGGAGAAGGCGATCAAGGTCTTGGCCGCCCATCCGGCCGCGACCCTGGGGCTCAAAGACCGGGGCATGATCCGTCCCGGCATGGCGGCCGATATGGCGATCTTCGACCCGGACACCATTCGTCCCCTGGAGCCCCACAAGGTCAGCGATCTGCCGGGCAACGGCCCGCGTTTGGTCCAGGAGTGCGAGGGCATGCACTACACGGTCGTGAACGGGCAGGTGCTGGTCAAAGACGGCAAGCACACCGGCAGTTATCCCGGCCGGGTCCTGCGCGGGGTTGAGGGCCTGTAGAGACACAACAGACAGTCAAGTGAAAGGAGGGTGCAGTCATGACGGACTATCGGATTTTTTCAGCGGACTCCCATTTTGTGGAGCCGGTCAACATGTGGGCGGAGCGTATGGATGCCAAGTTCCGGGATCGGGCGCCGCACACAATTCAGGGCCATGACGGCCAGGACGGTGAGTTCTTCGCCTGCGAGAACATCAACCCGGTGGCCGTGGCCGGATTTTTCGGCTCGGGCAAGACGGCCGAGGAGTTGCCGGAGCACATCAAGCGCGGCTTCGACGTGGCGCCCAAGAGCGTCTGGGACCCGGCCGAGCGGCTGAAAGAGCAGGACGCCGACGGGGTCAGCGGCGAGGTCTTATACCCGTCGATGGGCATGCTGCTGTTCGGCCTCGACGACGCCGAACTCCGGGCGTCGTGTTTCCGGGCCTTTAACGACTGGGCGGCCGAGTATTGCAGCTATAATACCCAGCGTCTGGTCGGTGCCGGGGTGGTCGAACTGGAGGACATTCCGACTGCGGTCGCCGAGCTGGAACGGATCGCCAAGAAGGGGCTGCGCGGCTCGTTGATCTGGGGCGCGCCGCCCGAGGACCGGCCCTACAGCCTGCCCGACTATGACCCGTTCTGGGCTGCGGCTCAGGATTTGCAGATACCCTTAAGCCTCCACATTCTGACCGGCCGGGGTGGGGTGCAGTTCGACCTGCGCCGGGTGCTGTACGGCTACATGAAGCTGCCCCAGGAAGTCCAGCTGACCTTTGCCGATATGATCGCCGGCGGCGTGTTCGAGCGCTTCCCCCGCCTCAAGGTCGTCTCGGCCGAGAACGACGTGTCGTGGATTCCACACTTCCTGTATCGGTTGGACCACGCCTATGACAGGCTGCGGCATCTGCAGGGGCTGACCTTGTCGATGCTGCCGAGCGAATACATGCGGCGCAATATGCTGGCCACCTTCCAGTTCGAGAGCGCCAACGTAGAGTTCACCCGCCAGATCTACGGCGCCGAGAATATCGCCTGGTCGTCCGACTATCCGCACACCGACTCGACCTGGCCGCGCTCCAAGGAATTCCTGTCCGAGGCGCTCAAGGACGTGCCTGAGGACGGCATGCGGAAGATCGTGGGCGAGAACGTCATCAACTTCTACGGTCTCAACTAGCCTCTCAGGCAGACGCCGGGGCGGCCGTCCGGTCGCCCCGGTCCAACACCGCCAACACTACTCAGACCCGCAGGCTGCCCTCCACGCAGGTCACCGACGCCCCACCGAGCTGTATGGTGCGCTCGGGCAGGCTGACCGCGATATGGACAAAGCCGTCCCGGCCCAGCTCGTGACCCTGGCTGGCTACATAGTTCGGGCCGGTCGTCCCGAGCTGGTCGGAATGGGCCAGGAAGGCCGCCACGCTGGCGTTTCCGCTGCCGCACACCGGATCTTCCGGGACGTTCTGGGCCGGGGCGAAGGAGCGGGTATAGGCCGCACTCGGGCCTCCGCCGGTCAGACCGAAGACGGTGATGCCGGTCAGGCTCAGGGCGTGGCTCAGCTGCGTCACGGCCGCCAGGTCGGGCCGCAGGCCGTGGACCGAGGCCGCGCTGTCCAGCTGCACGATCAGCCACACCGGGCCGACATCAACGCGGAGCGGGACCGGCTCGGGCGGCAGATCCAGCCCGAGGGCCGCCGCCAACTCGGCATGGCAGGCTGGATCACAGGGCGTGACCGAGGCCGCCGGGGTCTGGACGAACAAGCGG
>WTHE01000335.1:1353-3006 GCA_011523315.1 Candidatus Binatota bacterium | reverse complement strand
CCCCGCCGCAAAAGCCGCCCGCCGGGCGACCTACCAGGATGTCCTGAACGCCCCGCCGCACCATGTCGCCGAGATTGTTGACGGCACCCTCTACACCCACCCCCGCCCGGCCGCTCGGCACGCCTGGGCCAGTTCAGGACTGGGAGCAAGTCTCGTGCCTCCCTTCAGCTATGGGCGCGGCGGTCCCGGCGGCTGGTGGATTGTGTTCGAGCCCGAACTGCACCTGGGCGACGATATCCTGGTGCCCGACCTGGCAGGCTGGCGACGGACCCGGATGCCCGTGTATCCCGACACGGCTTACTTCACGCTGGCCCCGGACTGGGTGTGCGAGGTGCTCTCACCCTCGACGCGGGCGCTGGACCAGGGCGCAAAGCGGGCCGGCTATGCCCGGGAGGGGGTGCGCTATCTGTGGTTCGTAGACCCGGATGCGCGCAGGCTGGAGGCGTTCGCGTTGCGGGCCGGGCAGTGGGTGCTGCTGGAGACCCTGGCCGGTACGGCTGCGGTGTCGCTGCCGCCGTTTGCGGCGATCAGTTTCAGCTTGGGCGATCTGTGGCCGGAGGCAGGGACGTAGCCCGTCGGGCTCATCCCCGTCACTCCCCCTTTGGCAACGTGGGCTGCCCATTCCCTCCGTTCGGCATCCCTAGGGCGTAGCCGGAGGCTGGAGGCATGGATTCCCGCTACTCGGCCTCGACCGTCACCCGCCGTCCGCTGAAGATCGAACCAAACTCCACGGACGGCACTGCCTCTAGGTCCAGCGGGTCTTGATCGAGTGGAAAGACCCGCCCCCGCTGCGTGCCGGTGATAGACTGCAAATCTTTGCTGAAGCGCACCACATAGCGCACCCGCACGATATCGGTATGCACGCCGGTCAAGGCGTCCAGGTTGAAATCGACCACCTCCGCCGTAATTTCCCGCCAGCCCGACCGCGCCCAGACCCCGTGTTGGTCGCTGAAGCGGGACGGATTGAGGAGGGGGGTGAACAGCTCGAAAAGGTCTTCGAGAAGAAACGGGCTGTCCTGGGTGCTGGCCCCGGGGGAGTCCAGGTCTTCGGGGAGAAACGTGCCGCTCTGGGTACTGTCTCCGGGCAGGTTGAAGATGGCATCCTGATTGGAATTGGTGCTGGCCCAGTTTCCCGCTGGTGTCAGGGAGATCAAGCGGAAGGAACTCGGCCTGCCATCATCGGTCTGGTGCCGGATAAGATAGACGCCGGCAATCCGTTGGGCAAAGTCGCTCTCATGCGCCCGCTCCCGCCAGCTTTCCAGATGCGTCGTATCATCAGCAAAGGCGGGAGCGGCACTCCCGAGCCAACAGACGAGGCTCAGACCCCAGGCCAGCAGAATGCTTCTTCGTTGCACGAGGGTGCTCCCTTCTTCGGTGGCCAGTGTAGAGCGTTTCGTAGCATAGAGCAGCGGAACGGACAAACGAAGAGGGCTCAGTTTGCTCTGTAAGACCTTGATTCTATTGGGTAAAATTCAGACTCGGCCACTACCGTCGAATGGGATATGTTTTCATGTGGTGAAACGTGCTCTCATTCCTATGGAATCCGCCGACTTTCTGACATAATCGCACGCAGGACAGGGACGCAGAGAGGACAGTACAGCTTTGTTTGGTCTTGACGAAAACAGCACCGTGCTTGAGCAAGCTGGCGCTCTG
>WTHE01000335.1:0-1253 GCA_011523315.1 Candidatus Binatota bacterium | reverse complement strand
TTCTTCCACGAGGCCGAGAAAGAAGCCTGGAAATGGATTGAGGCCGGCCCAAGAAAGGGAGGCGGATGAATCGCTCCCAATTATTGAATCACGAAGGGCGGCGATGCTGAGAACGCTGGATTCCGGGTCGAGCCCGGAATGACGCCGGGGGGCGGAGAACAGGATCTTTCCAAGGAATGCGCATCGCTCGTCACACGCAGGGGAAAAAATGCAGCGCCTAGTGATGCTGCAACTGCTGGTGCTGCTCATGCTGCTGAGCGGCACCGGCCCGGCGCTCGCCTGCGAACCTCCCCCGGCACGGGAGCCGCACCAGGAGAAGCCCCCGTTCCCCCATCGGACGCTCCCCGGAGAGGATGATTCCATCTGTGGCTCGTTCTGCCCAGACAGGCCCTGTACCTATCCGCCGTCTGAGGGAGTCGTGCATGTAGACACCGCCTTGCGGACGAATGGGCAGATTTGTGTCCGGGTCGGCAATGGCACGATGGCCCCACTGCACTACGGGATTCCCGGCAAGGGGCGGCTCACCCCGCAGCCGGCTATTGAAAGGAGTCGTCGCACACCGCAACGGTGTCCGGGTCGGTCGCTACCTGATCGGCCCACTCGTGGGTCTCAAACCAATACTGACGGCGCTGTGCAAGCCACCCGTTCGCCGTGTTGACCTCGATCCAGCTGTTGAAGAAATTTAAGGTATCCAGGTCCCCTTTGCGCACGGCCATCCCCGCTACGCCCGAGGCAAATGGCTCCTCGAAGGGCAGGTGCAGGGTCTCCGGGTGGGCTTCAACCCAGGTGGTCCGTGTGATTCCAAATGCGGCCACCGCGTGGGTCTCACCGGCGACAACGGCTTGGAGGAGCGCATTGTCGGTATCAAAGAGCAGGAGCCTGGCCTCAGAAAACACATGCTTGATCGCAGGAATGGACGTGGTGCCCCGCCGGGTCCCAATCGTGACGCTGGCACTGTTGAAATCTTCGAGCGTTTCCAGGTCGGCGGTTTGCGCGGTATTCGCCACCAGGTAGTGACCGAAAGAGTCGTAGGGGAACGTGAAATTGACCTTGAGGTTACGGGTCGGCACGATTTGCATCCCACTGATGATGACGTCAAACTCTTCGGCGAGCAGTGACGGGATGATGTAGGTCCAGTTCGTCCGGGCAAATTCGATCTCCACCCCCATGTCCTCGGCTACTTTGGTCGCCACATCGATCTCGAAGCCGATCAACTCGCCGTCGGCATTACACGCCGACCAGGGCTCGAACAG
>WTHE01000535.1 GCA_011523315.1 Candidatus Binatota bacterium | reverse complement strand
ATGTACGGCCACCTGGGACTGTTCGGGCTGGAGCCGGCCTATCTCCAGCAGATTGACCGGCACCTGGGCGAGCTGTTGGCCCTCGACGTGTAAGCCGGCTGCCGGCGGACGACAGGAAACACACATGGAACTGAAAGTTATTCTCTACCAAGTCACCGACGGGATTGCGACGCTGACCCTGAACCGTCCGCAGCGCCGGAACTCGTGGACCGGACGGATGCACGCCGAATATCGCTGGGCGCTGGAGCGGGCCGAGCACGACCCCACGGTGGGGGCGATTGTCGTGACCGGAGCCGGCGACACGTTTTGTGTCGGCGCCGACTTCCGGGCCCTGGAGGGCCATGTGGACAAGGGCGGCTACGATCCGGGCACGCCGCAGGACATGGCCCGGCCCGGCTATGGTGTGCGGCCGGAGTTTGACGCGGATTTCGCCTACCAGTTTGGCCTGAGCAAGCCGGTCATTGCGGCCATCAACGGCGCGGCCGCCGGGGTAGGTCTGGTCCTGGCCTGTTATGCCGACCTGCGTTTTGCCGTGACCGGAGCCAAGCTGACGACGGCCCACGGCAAACTCAACCTGCCCGCCGAGTTCGGTCTGTCGTGGCTGTTGCCGCGTTTGATCGGCCTGACCCGGGCCAACGACCTGCTGCTGTCAAGCCGCGTGTTCTTGACCGACGAGGCGCATGCGATGGGACTCGTCAACGCCGTCCTGGCGCCCGGTGAGCTGCTGCCCCACACCTACGCCTACGCCCGAAACCTGATAGCCACGGTGTCTCCCGGCTCGCTGCGGGAAACAAAGCGGCAGATTTATACCGACCTGCACCGCGACGCAAAATCGGCCGTTGACAAGGCCGGCGCCCTGGTCCGAGACATGACCACCCAGGCCGACTATGCCGAAGGGGTGGCGGCTTTTGTGGAAAAGCGACCGCCGCGCTGGTCCGGCTCCTGAGACCGACCCGGACGGCCGGGGAGCCGCAGGCGGGCCTAATCCCGGTCGGGTGCCTCGCTGACCGGCCCCGCCGACCGGGGCAGCGGCGTCTGCGACACCCCGACCGTCGCGGTCTCGGTCCGCTCGCTCATCTCCATCGACACCCACACCACCGCCGCGCTCAAGGCGACGGTCAGGACGGTGAACAGCTGTACGCGCCTGATCAGACCGGGCAGCTTTGCCGGATCGAAGGTCTCGCCCCGCAGTTCGGTGCGAACCAGGCGATGCCCCATGCCGATCGTGGCCGAGGTGCTGATCAGAATCAGAACAAAGACGAGCAGCAGCTTCAGACCCAGCACACCGCCCAGCAGGGCAAAGAATTGTGGCCCGAGCTGCTGCTTATACGCGGTCAGGTTGAACGCGCCGGTCATGATAATCAGGCCCAGCGCACCGATGCTGAGCGGGTTGTAAGCTTTCAGTCCCTGGGCCAGAAATTTCTGTTTGTCCGCCGGCGAGGGAATCCGGTCGGCCATCGGCAGCAGGACGACCAGCACGGTGACGGCGCTGCCCGCAAAAACGGTCATGGCCAGCAGGTGGAGCCACAGGGTGAGCTGTTCGATCATCTGGCCGGCTGTTAAACCAGAGGCGGCGCGAAATGTAAATGCCGGGGACGGCTCTCCTCCGTTGACACCGAAAACCGGGGCGGTTATCCTCCCCACGACGCCCGAGAGACCGAATCTGGAGTCGGTCCGCGCGGCTGCCGATTTCCCGCACCTGAGCAAAGCGAGGCGAAAAGCATGGCTGACCGAGTACTCCTGCGCCACCTCGATGTTCCCGACATTCGCAAGCTCGATGTCTACCTCGAACACGGCGGCTATGAAGCGGCCAAAAAAGCCCTGACCACGCTCACACCGCAAGAGGTCACCGCCCAGGTCAAGGACTCCAATCTGCGCGGCCGGGGCGGGGCCGGGTTTGTGGCTGGCATGAAGTGGGGGTTTTTGCCGAAAGACTCGGACAAACCGGTCTACCTGTGCGCCAATGCGGATGAGAGCGAGCCGGGAACCTTCAAGGACCGCGCGCTTATCGAGTGGAACACCCACGTTCTGCTCGAAGGCATCCTGATCTCCGCCTACGCCATTAACGCCCACACGGCCTATATCTATATCCGGGGAGAATTTGCCCTCGGCGCCAAACGCCTCCACGAGGCGATTGAGGCGGCCTACGCCCATGGCCTTTTGGGTAAAGACATCTGTGGCAGCGGCTTTGATCTTGACGTGTACGTACACCGTGGGGCGGGAGCCTATATCTGCGGCGAAGAGACCGGCCTGATCCAGTCCCTCGAAGGCAAGCGCGCCTATCCGCGCATCAAGCCGCCTTTTCCTGCGGTGTACGGCCTGTTCGGCTGCCCGACGATTGTCCAGAATGTCGAAACCCTGGCCTGTGTGCCGTCCATCATCGGACACGGCCCGGAGTGGTTCAAGGCCATCGGTCCAGAGACCGGTCCGGGTCCCAAGATCTACTGTGTCAGCGGTCACGTCGAAAAGCCGGGGCTGTACGAGCTGCCGATGGGCATGCCGCTGCGCGAGGTCATTTATGACTACGCCGGAGGCATTCTGGGTGGGAAAAAATTGAAAGCCGTCATGCCGGGCGGCTCGTCGTTTCCCATCCTCACCCCGGACGAGATTGACGTCAACATGGACTTCGATTCCATGCGGGCGATCGGCGCCTTCCTGGGCACGGCCGGAATCATTGTCATGGACGAAGACACCTGCATGGTCCAGGCGCTCGAAATCATCGACCGCTTCTACCACCACGAGTCGTGCGGCCAGTGTTCACCGTGCCGCGAGGGCACCGGCTGGCTGCACAAGCTGCTGGTCCGCCTCGAAGAGGGCAACGGTCAGCCCGACGATATCGAGCTGATTGACCGGATCTGCACCAACATGACCGGTAACACCGTGTGTGTGCTGGCCGACGCCGCAGCCATGCCGACCCAGAGCTATCTGAGTAAATTCCGGGACGAATTCGTGGCCCATATTACCGAGGGCGGCTGCCCGCTGCGTAAAAAGGCCGACAGCCAGCCCCAGGC
>WTHE01000677.1 GCA_011523315.1 Candidatus Binatota bacterium | reverse complement strand
CCACCTCGGCGTAATCCCCGACAATCCCGATATCGGCGTTCTGGAACATGGGCGCTTTCTGGTTCTTGTTGATGGCGACCACCGTACCGGCCCGGCGAATGCCGACCGTATGTTCGAAGGCACCCCGAATCCCGATCGAGAAATACAGCTTGGGAGAAATCGCCCGGCCGGTCAGGCCGACCTGGTGCTGTCTGGGCAGCCAGCCCAGGTCGGCAATGTCGCGGGTTGCGGCCAGCGGCGCCCCACCCAAGGCGGCGGCCAGCTCTTCAATCACCGGCAGATTGTCCGGCCCCTGAATGCCTTTGCCGACCCCAATCGCAATCTCGGCCGAATCCAGCTCGGCGGCCTTGCCCGCATCCGCGCCCGTTTGCGACACCAGCCGAACCCGGCTGGGGGCTGCCCCGTCCGGCTGGAGCAGCTCGATCCGGGCCTGACGGGCGGGCCTGGCCGTGGCCTTCTTCAGCATGCCGGGCCGAACGGTCGCCATCTCGGGGGTGGTCTTGGACAGGATCGGGGCGACGATGTTGCCGCCAAAGGCGGGCTTGTACTGGAGCAGCTGGCCACGGTCGTTGACATCGAGGTCAATACAGTCGCCGGTCAGGCCGAGGGCTAAACGGGCGGCCACCCGCGGGGCGAGATCCCGACCGATGGCGGTTGAACCGAGCAGCACGACACCGGGGGTGTGAGCCCGAATGGCGGCGCTGAGCAGGGCCGCATACTCGTCGGTCGCATACGCGGCGAGGCGACGGTGATCGGCCACATACACGACATCCGCCCCGTGCACGGCCAGGCTGGCCGGATGGTGGTCCACGCCACTGCCGGCCAGCACCACCCCGACCTCGCCGTTATATTTCGCGGCCAGCTCGTTGGCCTTGCCCAGCAGCTCAAACGTCACCGGCCGCAGCCCGTCGCCAACGGTTTCGGCCACCACCCAGACGGCCTTGCCGTCGCCCGGTCGGCGTTCTGGCGGTCCGCCGGCATCCGCGTCGTCGTCATCCGCCCAGGTGCCAAACAGGCCACGTTCCAGCAGGAAGGCGACGAGGCTATTGACCTGGTCCGACAGCTCGCCCTCCAGCACCCGCTTGTCGCGGACATCCTCGACCGTTTCAACCGACTCGACCCAGGTCGGCGAGCCCGAGGCGCCAAAAAGAGACAGGTCCGAGGACAGCTCGGCGGCGCTCACGGCTTGAATCGGTTTGTCCTTGGCCGCCTGGCGCTCGGCCCTTTTTGGAAAGCGTTCGGGCGCCAGGTCTTCGGTGGCCGACACCAGCGCCGGCAGAGAACACTCGAGCGTGTCAGAGCCGCTGTCGGTTTCTCGTTCGGCGGTCAGCGTGTCGCCGTTGATGGCGATGCTGCGGGCGGCGGTGATCTGCGGGATATCGAGCAGCTCCGCCACTTCGGGGCCGACCTGACCGGTCTCGGCGTCGGTGCTGTTGCGGCCGCACAGGATGAGGTCATAGCCCTCGCGCTTGAGGGCCAGAGCCAGGGCACGGGCCGTGGCCAGCGTATCCGAGCCGGCAAAGGCGCGGTCGGTGATATGCACCCCCCGGTCCGCGCCGAGCGCCAGGCAGTGCCGCAGGGCATCGCTGGCCTGGGGCGGGCCGAGCGTCATGGCCACCACTTCTCCGCCGCCCTCCTCACGCAGTTCAACGGCCTTGAGCAGGGCGCGAATGTCGAATGAGCTGACTTCGGAACGCATGCCTTCGCGCCGCAGTGTCTTGGTCTCGGGATCGAGGGTCATTTCCGAGACCATGGGCACCTGTTTAATCAGTACAACGGTCTTCATGTAGCGCACGCTCCTTTCTAGCGCAGGGAGCGGAAAAACGCCCGCACATCGTCAATCAACAGCTGCGGCTCCTCCATGGCGGCAAAGTGCCCGCCCGAGGGCATGAGGGTCCAGCGTTTGAGGTTGTAATACTGCTCGGCCCACTTGCGCGGCATGAGGATGACTTCTTTCTGGAACACCGCCACGCCCATCGGGCTTTCCACCACCGGGCTGCGGTCGTGGGACGGCTGCCAGGGGTTGTGGGTCGCCTCGTAGTAGTAGCGGGCCGAGGTGCCGAAACTCTGGGTGACCCAGTAGATCATCATCGTGGTCAGCAGATCGTCTTTGCTGAAGCGTTTTTCCACCTGGCCGTCGCAGTCGCTCCAGGTCCGGCGTTTTTCCAGAATCCAGGAACACAGCCCAACCGGCGAGTCGTTGAGGGCGAAGGCCAGGGTCTGGGGCTTGGTCGTCTGCAAGGCCGAATAGCCGCTCTCGGCCGTGAAAAAATTCAGGTTTCTCTCGTACCAGCCCTCTTCACCCGGCCCGTACTGGGACTCGTCGGGCAGACTGCCGACAAAAACCGACAGCGGCACCATGAGGTTGACGTGCGTGCCGATCAGCTTGTCGGCATGTTTATGGCCGAGTTGGGCGGTAATGATTGCGCCCCAGTCACCGCCCTGGGCGGCAAATGTGTCATAGCCCAGCACGTCCTGCATGAGCCTGACCCACAGGTCGGCCGTCCGCCAGAAATTGATACCCGAGGTGGTCAGCGGCGTGGAGAACCCATAGCCGGGTAGCGACGGCACCACCACATCAAAGGCATCGGCCGGATCGCCGCCAAACGCGGCCGGGTCGCTCAGCGGCCGGATGACTTTATGAAAATCCCAGAAGGTCCACGGCCAGCCGTGGCTCAGAATCAGCGGAATCGGCTTGGGGCCTTTGCCGGGCTCATGAATGAAGTGAATCGGAATGCCGTCAATCGTCGTCTTGTAGTTGGCAAACGCATTCATCTCCCGCTCGTGCTGGCGCCAATCGTACCCATCCCGCCAGTACTCGACCAGTTCTTGCAGATAAGCGCCGTTGGTCCCGTACTCCCAGCCGGCATTGGCAAAGTCCTGGGCCAGGCGGGCCGTGCTGAGCCGCTGCTGGAGGTCGGTCAGCACGTCTTGGGGCACCTCAATCGTGAACGGTTCTTTTTGCACGCTGTCCTCCTCATTTGTCCCGGGTGTTCGACCGCTGCGGGGGAACAC
>WTHE01000735.1 GCA_011523315.1 Candidatus Binatota bacterium | reverse complement strand
AGCATGGTCTGGGCGCCCGGATAGCCGGACGCCCATTTGTGGTAGCCGACCGCAACCCGGATGAGACCGAGAAACAGCTGCCAGGTGGTATCGTCGTCCTCGACCGCGTCGAGATCGTCTTCCAGCGCTTCGTGGGCCTCAAAATAGCGTCCCGAGTTAAAGTCCTTGATCGACCGCAGCAGGGCCGGATGGTAGCGCATGGCCGGATATTGTAGCTTTTCTTTGGGGCGGAGAAAGTGCTAAGGGGAAGGCGAAGGAGGGCTGCACCATGCCGAGCGTTGCTGAACTGTGTACCACAACCCTGACCGAGGCTGCCGCGCTGATCAAGAGCAAGGCTGTCTCGCCGGTCGAACTCACCCAGGCCATGCTGGACCGCATCGAAGCCATCGACGGCACGCTGCACAGCTATATCACGGTGACTGCGGATTTTGCCCTGGAACAGGCCCGGGCCGCCGAACAGGAAATCCTGGCCGGGACCTACCGGGGACCCCTGCACGGCATCCCGATCGCCGTCAAAGACCTGTGTTTCACCAAGGGCATTCGGACCACCTGCGCGTCCAAGATTCTGGCCGACTGGGTGCCCGACCACAACGCCACGGTCATGGACAAACTGTACGGCGCGGGGGCGGTGTTGCTGGGCAAACTGGGCATGACCGAGTTTGCCCTGTCCGGCTATCATCCCTCGGTCGAACCGCCGCGCAACCCGTGGAATCCCGACCGCTGGCCGGGCGCGTCGTCGAGCGGCTCCGGGGCTGCCACGGCCGCCTCGCTGTGCTTCGGCTCGCTCGGTTCGGATACCGGCGGCTCGATCCGTTTTCCGTCTGCCGCGTGCGGCATTGTCGGCATCAAGCAGACCTACGGCCGGGTCAGCCGCTACGGCGTGTTTCCGCTCGGCGAGACCCTCGACCATGTCGGGCCGATGACGCGCAGCGTTGCCGATGCGGCGGTCATGCTACGCGCGATTGCGGGCTTTGATCCAAACGATCCGACCACCCGACGGGAATCGGTCCGCGACTACATGGACCTGATCGATAACGGGGTCAAGGCGCTGCGGATCGGCGTGGACGAAGCCTACTGCACCGACGGCGTGGAGACCGAGGTCGGTCAGGCCGTGCTGGCCACGGTCAAGGTCTTGCAGGATGCGGGCGCTGATATCCGCGAGGTCAAGGTCAGCGGCATCACCGACGAGGTGCTGGACGCCTGGTTTACGATCTGCGCGGCCGAGGCTGCGGCCGCCCACGCCGATACCTATCCGGCGCGAGCCGACGACTACGGCCCGACCTTTCGCTCCTTCCTGGAAGAGGGCGTCAAGGTCAGCGGCGCGGACTATGTCGCGGCACATATCATACGCCAGGGGGTGTGCCGCATGATTGACGACCTGTGGCAGGAGGTCGATCTGCTGCTGTGTCCGTCAATGCCCAGCCCGCCCGTTCCGCTGTCGGAGTTTTCTCCCCACGCTCCCCTGTCGCGGGCGGCCGCCGGCGGTCTGCTGCGGCATACCGCGCCGTTCGATTTTTCGGGCAGCCCGACCATCTCGGTGCCGTGCGGCTTCAACGCCGACGGTCTGCCGCTGAGTCTCCAGCTCGTCGGCCGCCACGGTGAAGAGGGCACGGTCATACAGGCCGGCCAGGCCTATGAGCAGGCGACCGAGTGGCATACCCATCGGCCGCCGGTATAGTTGAAGAAGGGACCAGTGACTAGTGGTCAGTGATTAGAGGGAAGGGGAGGGGGAAACTAACCACTCGCCACTGACCACTCGCCACTAACTCGCGCCCCGGTACAAGGCGCCCTGCTTATACAGGGCGTCGAGGCTGTCCGGAGAGCGCCCCAGATAGCGGCCGAACACCTCATCGTTGTGTTCGCCGAGGAAGGGTGCCTCAAGGTCCAGACTGTCCGGGAAGGCCGAGAACTTGAACGGAAAACCGGGGATGGTCACCTCACCCAGAATCCGGTCCGGGACCTGACGGACCATTTTTCGGGCCGCAAAATACGGGTGGGAAACCGTTTCTTCAATCGACATGACTGGGCCGGCCGGCACCCGATGGTCGGCCAGGGTCTTGAGGGCGGCTTCATCGCTGGGGAAGCTTTGCAGCCAGGTCTCGATCATGGCGATCAGCTCTTCCTTGTGTTTGGCGCGTCTGCCGGCCGACGAGAAGCGCGGGTCGTCGATCAGCTCCGGTCTGCCCAGCGCCCGCGCCACATTCGGCCACTGGCGGTTGAGGGCCAGAATCACCATATAGCCCTCAGGCCCTTTGAACACGCCCTGGGGACACGACAGCCGGTGATGGATGCCGAACCGCAGCGGGGTATAGGCGCCCTTGCTGGCCGCGTATAGCTGCACCTCAACCGACTGCATATGGTACAGAGAATCGACCATCGACATGTCGATGTACTGGCCCTGGCCGGTCCGGTCGCGGTGCAGCAGGGCATAGCCCAGGGCGGCAAAGGCGTGTACCCCGGCAACCCCGTCGGCAATCGCCACCCCGACAAAGCGGGGCGGACCGTCCGGGTCGCCGGTCATATGCATGATGCCGGAAAACGCCTGGGCGATGTAATCGTAGCCGGTCAGATGCGACAGCGGACCCTGGCGGCCAAAGGCCGAGATTGAGCACATGATGATGCCCGGGTTGAGCTGCTTCAGCGCCTCGTAGTCCAGGCCGCGACGTTGCAGGACGCCCGGTCCATAGTTCTCAATGACCACATCCACGTGCGGAATCAGCGCTCGGATCAGCTCGATTGCCTCGGGCTTTTTGAAATCGAGACAGATGCTCTTCTTGCCACGGTTCTGCTGGATGAAGTAGACGCTGCGGCCGTCCTTGAGAAAGGGGATGGTGCGCGACGGGTCGCCCTGCTGGGCCTGCTCGACCTTAATGACCTCGGCCCCGAGTTCGGCCATCAGGCGGGTGGCCGTCGGACCGGCCAGATATTGGGTGAAATCCAGGACGGTGACGCCGTCCAGCATGGGCGGCTGTTGGCTTGTCGTGGCCATACGCTCTCCCTTCAGCAATCCTCGTGCGGG
>WTHE01000215.1 GCA_011523315.1 Candidatus Binatota bacterium | reverse complement strand
TCTGCACACCAAGTCCCAATAGACACCCAGGCGTTTGTGATGGGCAATGCGGTGCTCAGCGGTCTCACCGACAGCGTGACCACAGCCGGCCTCAATGGCAGCTATCACGAACTCTGCCAAGCCCTGGACCAAGCCCTGACTCAGTCAGACGCAGCCGAACGCTGGCAGCAGGGAGAAAAGGTCCTGAGCACACAGCCCCAATAGGATAGACAAAAAATTCGGTTTTTTGGAATATTATTTTTTGACTATAGTCAACTAAAGCTATCTATTAAAAAAGAAGAGGCCGAACGACCTCTTCTCCAATCAGACCCGGATTCTATTGCTGCGCCATCTCAAGCGCCACCGAAGCCGCTCCTCCGGCCTCCAGCGTGACATCCTGGGTCAGCTCACCCAGGGTTTCATGCCAAATCCGTAGGGTATAGGAACCGGCCGGCACGTCCGCCAACTCAAACGCTCCGCTGGCGTCAGTAACGGCATAGTAGGGATGGTCGGTCACCACCAGCCAGCCCTTCATCCAGGCATGGGCGTCGCACTCGACCCGAACCGTTTCGGGCTGCGCGAAGTTCTGCGTCATCTTCTTCCGAAACTTCGGCTGGGCCTTGTTGATTGGGGAGTTGGCCTCGCTGTAGGTATGAATATTGTGCAGAATCCCATCGTTGTTCAGAATGTTCAGATCAGCTCCGGCCGGTGAGAGAACCACCCGTGGTGCGTACACGCACTCTTTCTGGTCAAGCGTCCCGCCTTCGGCCGCCTGGGCCTTGCCCTTTTCGATGTTGGCAATCGACACCACCACGTTCTTGATCCCGTTGCCCTCGCCAACGACAAGCGCCTCGTCAAACTTCTCGGTCTGGCCACACACCGCCGTATCTTTGGTCACTTCGATCTGAGCCAGAGCCGGTGCCTCGCCAGCAAACTTCACCGTTCCGGCAATTGTTCCGCCATTGCTCACCGCTCCGCCCTCATAGCCCCAGGCGCTCGACAGCGTCAGGACGGGAATACTCAGGGCAGCCACAGCCAGGGATTTTACACGGTACATATCTCCTCCTTGTCTTTGTGTGTTCTCTTTCACCCGCTAGGCAGCGGGGGCGACGTTCTGTTGATCCGTCTCAAGCGACTCCTCTAGCGGCGCCGTCTCAGGGACGGGTTGTGTACGTGCGGCCGGGTCCTCAGGGGGTGCAGCCGCGCTCGGTTCGGCCAGTTGTGCCATCTGAGGAACACCCAAGGTCCAGATATAGTCGCGCATGGCCTCCATCTGTCTGGGTTCATCGGCCTCCAGAATGTCATCCGGTCCGCCCGGATAGAAACTCGGCATGCGCGTTCCCGGCATGAGTGTTTGCGGCTCCTCAATCCATCTGACGACCCAATCCGGGTTCAGACGGTCCTTGGCCAACTCTAGATCAGGCGCCCAGCCCTCGGGCGGTCCCTCCGGTTTTTTGTCGCCCTGCTGATGACATGAGAAACAGGCGAAATAGTCGTCAGACATGAGCACCTCGCCGGCCTGGAGCATGTGGGGCGAGAGTTCGGCCGGGTTCAGATAGGTGTACGGGTTTTCGAGCTTGGCCTGGGCAACAAAGTAATCCACCGCAGTCCGGGCATCGGTATCGTCGAAGTGGAAGGTCGGCATACGGACTTCGAGCCAGGGCCGGATCGGGGTCGGACCTTTCAGAAATTCGTACAACCATTCGGGCTGGACCTTCTCGCCCTGGCCTTTGAGGATGGGCGGGGCCAGGGTCGGGCTCTCTTCGTACAGTACCCGGATGTCCCCGCCTTTTTCCTCTATCAGGTGACAGCCGGTACAGTTGTAGTACTGGACCATCCGCTGGCCTTCGACCAGGGCATCGGTCCATTTACTGTGGGCGTGATACGCTTCGGCAAATTCGCCTTCGGTGCGACTGGCCAGAAAAACCCGGATCAGGCGGATGTCTTCATTCGGCAAATCAAACCATGGCATGAGCTGCTCGATGCGATCAGTGGCGTAGCCGCGCGGCTCTTTGATCTTGTAGTAGGTCCAGCCGTCCCAGCTGTGCGGGATATCGGTCCGGTTGCCGAAGTACAGCTCTTCAAGCGTCTTGGAGCCAAAGGCCGACAGCTCAACCCCGACCCGGCCCTCTCGTTCCATGCCCGGGATGTCATGACAGCCGTGACAGCCATACTGCCGGACGAGGGCTTGGCCGTGGTTGACCAGCTCGGCATCGGCCAGGTCGGGCCGGTCGGCAAAGGCAGCCGGTTTTTCCCCCAGCGTCATCAGATAGGACACAATGGCTCTGGCCTCGTCATCGGTCAGCCGCAGACTCGGCATGGCGGTATGCGGCGAGTAGTCGCGCGGGTTCTTGATCCAGTGGTACAGCCAGCGCGGGCTGGTCTTTTCGGCAATCCGGGCCAGCAGCGGCGCATAGGTCTTGGCCGAGCCGACCAGAGTCGCGGTTTGCCCCTCTTCGAGCATGTGACAGCCCCGACAGCCGACCGCATCGGCCAGGGCTTTGCCCCGTTCGACCAGGGCGGCGTCGGTCGGATCAATGCCCTCCGGCTCAGGATGTGAGGCCAGCCAGGCCTCACCCTCGTCCTGACTCGCATCGAGCAGATAGGCGGCAATGGCTTTGCCCTGCTCGGGGGTCAAGAAGAAGTGCGGCATGCGGGTCTGGGGACGGAATTCGTGCGGGTTGGTCACCCACTCGACCAGCCAGGACGGGTCGGCTTTGGCCGCTACCCGTCTCAGGTGAGGACCAATCTTGCGCGCCTCACCATACCCCTCGACCAGGTGGCAGCCGGTACACCCGACCTGCATGAACAGCTTTTCACCCCGGGCGATGTTCTCGGCGAATTCCACATCCTGCACGTCGGCATGACACTTGATGCAGTTGACCTCGACCTTCTCGCCCTCAAACAGAGGATGTTCCCAGAACTGGACGTTGCCGTGGGCCTGGGCGATGCTGTTGGTCGCTACTCCCTGGCCCTCGTGGCACGGCGTACAGCCGACGTGATTGCCCAGCAGGAGCCGACGCTGGGGGTGGGTTTTATAC
>WTHE01000300.1 GCA_011523315.1 Candidatus Binatota bacterium | reverse complement strand
GACGGAAATTTGGCATCCACGCCCGACAGGCCGACCTGGGCCAGGCGCTGATGCACTTTGTCGCTGATGGCGGCTTCTGACAGGCGGGTTTTTTCACGCAGCGGAAACGCCACATTGTCGTACACCGACAGCGAGTCAAACAGGGCGCCGCCCTGGAACAGCATGCTGAAACGGTCCCGCATCCGGTTGAGCGCCCGGCCGCGCAGGGCGCTGACCTCGACATCGTCAACCCACACCTGTCCGCGATCCGGTCGCAACAGGCCGATGATGTGCTTGAGCAGGCAGCTTTTGCCCGTCCCGCTGCTGCCCACGACAACATAGATCGTCCCGGTCGGGATCTCCAGATTGATGCCTCGCAGCACGTGCTGGGAGCCGAAGGATTTGTGCAGGTCGTGGATCCGAATCATAGGTCTCCGCTCAGAACAGCAGCGAGCCGAGGAGATAGTCCCAGACCAGGATGAGCACCGAGCACATCACCACGGCCTGGGTCGTGGCCAGACTCACCCCTTCCGCCCCGCGGGCGGCATAAAAGCCTTTGAAACAACACACCCAGGCCACAATAGCGCCGAATGAGAAGGATTTATATATGCCGGTCCACACGTCGTGCGAGGTCACGGCGCTGGCCATCTGCGAGAAATAGCTGCCCACGCTGACCCCCAGCAGCTGAACGCCGACCACATAGCCGCCGTAGATGCCGACCACGGTAAAAATGCTGCTCAGGATGGGAAAGGCGATCAGCGAGGCCAACAGAATGGGCACGACCAGGTATTGAATGGGGTGAATGGCCATCACCTCCAGGGCGTCGATCTGCTCGGTAATACGCATGATGCCCAGCTCGGCGGTCAGGGCCGAGCCGGCGCGGGCGGTGATCATCAGCGACGACAGAACCGGACCCAGCTCAAGAATGAGCGCCAGGCCAACCATCGGGCCGAGCGCCGCTTCGCCGCCAAAGCGACGCAGCGCGATATAGCCCTGCAGGGCGATGACCATGCCGGTGAAGGCGCCGGTGAAGATAATCAGCACCAGCGAGCGGGCACCGATGAAATACAGCCGCCGCAGCAGCGGCGTGAGGCGCAGCGGGGGGACGAACACAAGACCCAGGGCGGTACTCAGGAAGAGACCCATGCGGCCCATTTCGCGCAGCGTTTCAAGCGACCGACGCCCGCAGGCACGCACGACGGGGGTGAACATCCAGGCTCCTTTCTGCCGCGACTGCCCCTCAATCGGTCGAAGAGCGATCTATCCGGACGGCAGACCGCACACAGCGGCGAAACCCCTAGCATACCCCCCCCTTTTCCTCAAGGGAGTGAACGGGTCGGTACTGTATCAGTTTGAGCTGTAAACCGTTGTTTTTACCGGCCAAAAATTTTCAAAGTGATACACTACCAACGGGTCGGGATCGCTGGCCGGGGAGTTGAATATCTTGTCAAAGCGCGCTAACAGGACAGCTGATCCTGTCCGGCCGCGTGCCGGACGACGAGGAGGAAACGCTATGGCCGAGACAGCCGAAGCGGTGAGACCGGCTCAAGAAGAGCCCCCATTGCGGATCATCAATCCGCAGCAGGCGGACGGGACAAAATGGGCGCAGCTGCGTACCACCTTGAGTCGTCACCAGGGAGACAAGCTGCTGCTCATCCTGACCGGCTACCCCGACCCCGACAATATCGCCTCAGGTCTGGCTCACCAGTTTTTGGCCAGCGAATTCGAGATCGAGACCACCCTGCTGTGTTTTCACGAGGTCAGCCACCAGGAAAACCGGGCGCTGGTCAAACGCCTGGAGATCAACCTCGTGCTGTATGACGAGACCTTCGATCTCGAACCCTACGATCTGTACGCCTTTGTCGATACCCAAAAGACGGACACGCCGATCTCGGATCGGCTGGAGGGCAAGACCTTTGTGTCCTTTGTGGACCATCATAAGCGGCTCGGGGATGTTGCGGCTGAGTTTGTCGATATCCGCGAGGATGTCGGCTCGACCTGTGCCATCTATGCCGAATATCTGCGTACCCAATATCCCCACGGCCTCAACCCGGGGGAAACCGATCAGGTTCGCCTGGCCACGGCTCTGATGCACGGGATCCGATCCGATACCATGGCCCTGCTTGAGGCGACGCGCCTGGAGTTTGAAGCCGCCGCCTATCTGTGGCCGTGTGTTGATCAGTCTCTGCTCAAAAAGATTGCCGACCAGTCCCTGGCTCCGGTGGTGATGGATATGATCCAGAAGGCGCTGGAGAACAAGCAGGTTTTTGACAGCCTGCTGCTGACCGATGTGGGCTTTGTCCGCTCCGAACACCGCGACGGCATCCCGCAGGTGGCCGAGTTTTTGTTGCGGCGCGATGGCACCGACACAGTCCTGGTCTTTGGCATTGTTGACGGCAAAACCGTGGACGGCTCGCTGCGCACCCGCAGCGATACGATCTCCCCGGATATGTTTCTCAAGAAAGCTTTTGGCGCGGACGAGTACAAAAAAAGCTACTACGGCGGGGGCAATATCAAGAATAAGGGCGGCTTTCAGATCCCACTCGGCTTTCTGGCCCAAACGGCCGACCGGGACGCTTTGTACGCGATGGCCTGTGGGGTGATCCACGAGCGCTTCATAGAGGCGATCGGCCGCAAAGAGTAGGGCCGGCGGTCCTGCTTCACACATCCGAACACAAGGAGAGGGATATGGCAGAACACGAGAGCGGCGAACTCATCTATGATATTCCGGCCGCAGTCAAAGGCCAGGCTGCCATCGACCCGGACACCTACGAACAGATGTATCAACGCTCGATACACGACCCGGAAGGGTTCTGGGCCGAGCAGGCCGACACCTTTGTCAGCTGGTTCAAAAAATGGGATCGCGTCCTGGAGTGGGATTTTCATGCGGCTCAGACCAAGTGGTTTCTGGGCGGCAAGCTGAACGTCTCCTACAACTGTCTTGATCGGCACGTCGAAGCCGGGGCCGGCCAACAAACGGCCCTGATCTGGCAGGGCAATGACGCCTCGGAATCGCGCCAGCTGAGCTATGCCGAGCTGCTGGACCA
>WTHE01000287.1 GCA_011523315.1 Candidatus Binatota bacterium | reverse complement strand
GTTCAAGGATGAGGTCCGGGTGCTGGGGCGGGTGCTGGGGCTGTCCGAGGAGATCGTCAGCCGCCAGCCCTTTCCCGGCCCGGGCCTGGCCATTCGTCTGCTCGGGGCGGTCGAGGAATCGCAGCTGGCGCTGCTGCGCCGAGCCGACGCCATCGTTGATGAGGAAATCCGGGCAGCGGATTTCTACCACAAGATGTGGCAGACCTTTGCCGTTCTGCTGCCGGTCAAAAGCGTCGGGGTAATGGGCGATGCGCGGACCTATGAGAATGTGGTCGCCATCCGGGCGGTCGAGAGCGTAGACGGCATGACCGCCGACTGGGCCCGGCTGCCGCACGAGTTGCTGAACACCATATCGAACCGCATCATCAACGAAGTCCGAGGCATCAACCGGGTCGTGCTGGATATTTCGTCCAAGCCGCCGGCAACCATTGAGTGGGAATGAGGAACGGCCGAGTGGCGTGTGTCGAGTGACGCCCGAGCGGTGACGGAGGGGAAGTCGGAATGGGATTTGTTCATCTGCACTTGCATACCCAGTACAGCCTGCTGGACGGGGCCAACAAGGTCTCGAATTTGATGCCCCAGGTGGCAGCCTATGACATGCCGGCGGTGGCCATGACCGACCACGGCAATATGTTTGGCGCGGTCGATTTTTATCGCACCGCAGCCCAGCACGGGGTCAAGCCGATTATCGGCTGTGAGGTGTATGTCGCCCCCCACAGCCGCTTTGACAAAAATGTCTCGGGAGCCGACAACCAGGAGCACGGCGGCAATTTTCATCTGGTCCTGCTGGCCATGAACCTGGACGGCTATCGCAATCTGTGCCGTCTGGTCACGGCCGGCTACACCGACGGCTTTTATCGCAAACCTCGGGTTGATAAGGCGCTGCTGCGCGAACTCAACCGCGGCATTATCGCCCTGTCGGGCTGTTTGAGCGGTGAGCTGGCGCGGACCATGCTGGGCAACCGCGAAAAGTCGGCGCGTGAGGTGGCCGAGGAGTACGCGGCCATTTTTGACGAGCGGTTCTACATTGAGATTCAGGCCAACCACCTGCCCCAGCAGGAGCAGCTCAACCCGGCCCTGATTGAGCTGGCCCGCGAGCTGTCGCTGCCGCTGGTGGCCACCAACGACTGCCACTACCTGCACGCCGAGGACGCCGAAGCCCACGAGGTGCTGCTGTGCGTACAGAGCGGCAAGGTCATGTCCGACGACAAACGCTGGCGGCTGGGCACCAACCAGCTGTACGTCAAGTCGCCCGAGGTGATGCGCGCCGAGTTTGCCGACCATCCCCAGGCCCTTGACGCGACCCTCGATATTGCCGAGCGGTGCAATCTGGAGCTGTCGTTCGGCGAGTTCAAGTTCCCGGTCTTTGCCATTCCCGAGCACGAATCCCTGGAGCAACACCTGGAGCGCGTCGCCCGCCAGGGGCTGGAGGAGCGCCTGGGGTTGATCCGGGACGCCAATCCCGAGTTCGGCCCGGAGGCCGAACAGGAGTACCGCCAGCGGCTGGCCTTCGAGCTCAAGGTGATCGGGGATATGGGCTTTGCCGGCTACTTCCTGATCGTGTCCGACTTCATTCTGTACGCCAAGTCCCAGGCCATTCCGGTCGGTCCCGGCCGGGGGTCTGCGGCCGGCAGCCTGGTCGCCTACTGTCTGCAGATCACCGATGTCGATCCGATTCGCTACCAGCTGCTGTTCGAGCGCTTTCTCAACCCCGGCCGCAAGAGCATGCCGGATATTGACGTTGATTTCTGCTTTGAGCGCCGGGACGAGGTGATCCAGTACATCAAGGACAAATACGGCTCGGACAAGGTCGCCCAGATCATTACCTTTGGCACGCTCAAGGGCAAACAGGCCATCAAGGACGTGGGCCGCGCCCTGGAGTTCTCGTTCGGCGAAACCGACCGGATGGCCAAGCTCTATCCGGCGCCCAAACAGGGCAAGGATTTTCCGCTTGAGGCGGCGCTGGACATGGAGCCGCGGCTGCGCGAGATTCGGACCGCCGGCCAGCGCGAAGAGAAGCTGTTCACCTACTCGCTGAAGCTCGAGGGTCTGCTCCGCCACGCCTCCAAGCACGCCGCCGGGCTGGTCATCTCGCCGACCGCGCTGGTCGATCACCTGCCCCTGTTTGTAGATAAAGAGGGCAGCGTGCTGACCCAGTTTGCCGGACCTGACGTTGACGCCATCGGGCTGATCAAGTTCGACTTTCTGGGCCTGAAGACCCTGACCCTGCTGGCCAATACGGTCAGCCGGATCAAAAAGACCCGTGGCCGTGAGATCAATCTGAGTACCCTGCCGCTGGACGACGCGGCCACCTATCGCAAGCTGACCCACGGCGATACGGTCGGGGTCTTCCAGATGGAGGGCAGCGGTATCCGCAAGCTGATCACCCAGCTGAAGCCCAGCTGTTTTGAAGACATTATTGCCGTCATCGCCCTGTTCCGACCCGGCCCCCTGGACAGCGGGGCGGCCGAACAGTTCATCCGTCGCAAACACGGCAAGGAGCCCACGACCTACCCCCACAAGCTGCTCGAACCGGTGCTGAAGGAAACCTACGGCGTGACCATCTACCAGGAGCAGGTGATGCAGATCGCCCAGGTGCTGGCCGGCTACTCCCTGGCCGACGCCGACTCCTTGCGCCGGGCCATGGGCAAAAAGAAAAAAGAGGTCATGCAGGAGGAGCGCGGCAAGTTCCTGGCCGGTGCCAAGCACAACCGGATCCCGGAAAAAACGGCCAGCGAGATTTTTGACGCCATGGAAACCTTTGCGGCCTACGGCTTCAACAAGTCCCACGCCGCCGCCTACGCCTTTGTGTCGTATCAGACCGCCTATCTGAAAACGCATTTCCCCCACGAGTTCATGGCCGCGCTGATGAGCATCGAGATGGGCGATACCAGCAAGACCTACAAGAATATCGCCGACTGCCGCCTGCAAAACATTCCGGTCCTGCCGCCCGACGTGAACGTCAGCGATGAGGGCTTTACGGTTGGCGAGGACAGCATTCGTTTTGGCCTGGGGGCGGTCAAGGGGG
>WTHE01000279.1 GCA_011523315.1 Candidatus Binatota bacterium | reverse complement strand
GTTGCGCCTGTACCTGCGCTGGGCGGAGCGACGCGGCTTTCGCACCGAGGTTGCCGAGTATCTGCCGGCAGAAGGCGGTGGCCTGAAAAACGCCACCTTCACCGTTGAAGGCGCCTATGCGTATGGCTATCTCCGCGCCGAAGCGGGGATTCATCGCCTCGTCCGCATCTCTCCGTTCGACGGCAACGCCCGGCGCCATACCTCCTTCGCCTCGCTGTTTGTGTATCCGGAGATTGACGACAGCGTGGAGATCGCTATTCGCCCCGAGGATCTTCGCGTTGATACCTATCGGGCCAGCGGAGCGGGCGGCCAGCATGTCAACAAAACCGACTCGGCCGTCCGCCTGACCCATCTGCCCAGCGGCCTTGTCGTCACCTGTCAAAATGAGCGCTCGCAGCACCGTAACCGGACGATGGCAATGAAAATCCTCCGCGCCCGTTTATATGAACACGAGTTGGAGAAACAAAAGGAGCGGATGGAAGATCTGGAAAAGAGCAAAAAGGATATTGCCTGGGGCAGTCAAATCCGCTCGTATGTCCTGCACCCCTACCGCATGGTCAAGGACCACCGTACCGGGGTCGAGATCGGGAATACGGACGCGGTGCTCGACGGCGATATTGATCCCTTCATTGAAGCGTATCTGCTCCAAAACAGACGATGATGACGACCTGACCAAGAAGAGAGCAGCGTCCGCTTTGCCAACGCCTGGCCGTCTGAGCCGGCGCCGTACTCGGAAAGCACACGACATGACCGGAGAACTCGCCACACTACTCAAGCAAAAACGGGAAGAGCAGGGGCTGTCGTCCCAGGAGGTGTGCAGCCGGACGCGCATCCCGGAGTCCTATTTGTCCATTTTAGAGGGGCAGGGCGATCCGCGCGTGCTGGCCGATGCCCTGTATCTCGTCCCCTTTCTGCGCACCTACTCGACGTTTCTCAACCTGGACCCGGCCGAAACCGTTCCCAAATTCCTGGCCGATATCCGACACGAGACGCCCGGAGAGCGCGCACCCCAGCGCACGGCTCGCCCGTTTTCCCGTTCAATTGTCATCGGGCTTGTTCTTCTCGCCCTCGTCGTGCTGGGAGGCTATGTGTTCAAAGACAGCCTGCCCTGGCTTGAATCCCTTGGCAACACTTCGGGAAGCAGGTAGACTCCTGCGACGCTTCAGCAGTGCATGGGCGTGTCATGTGCCCGTAGCTCAGAAGGAGGGGAAGTGATGAGCGCACTACAGATACACGAACTCCCCACACTCACCGACCCGGTCTTGATCGTCGCCTTTGCCGGCTGGAACGATGCCGGGAATGCGGCGACGCATGCCGCCGAGTTCCTGGTCAAGGGTCTGCAAGCCCGCAAGTTTGCCGGCATTGACCCTGAGGAATTCTATGATTTTTCCGAAACCCGGCCCCAGGTCCGCCTCAGAGAAGGGCTGTACCGGGAGATCAAGTGGCCGGCCAACGACTTTTTTTACTCCACGACTCCGGCCCTGCGCCGCAACCTGATTCTGGGGGTTGGCATTGAACCGCAGTTGAAGTGGAAAACCTACTCGGCCGCCATTCTCGATCTGGCAAAACAGTGCGGGGTGAATCTGGTCATCACCCTCGGGGCGCTGCTGGCCGATGTGGCCTACTCGCGGCCGGTTCGGGTGGTGGGCTTCTCCAGCGATCCGACCCTGGCCGGCCAGATTCAGGTCACCCCGTCCCGCTACGAAGGGCCGACCGGCATTGTCGGCGTGTTCAACGACGCCTGTCGCCAAGCCAGTCTGGCCTCGGCCAGCTTTTGGGCCAACGTGCCGCACTATATCTCGGCCACACCCAACCCCAAGGCCGCCCTGGCCCTGGTCGAACGGCTCGAGTCCTTCCTCCAGTTCAGCATTGAAACCGCCGAGCTGAGCACCCAGGCGTTTGATTTCGATGCCAAAGTCGCCCAGGCCGTGTCCGAGAATCCCAATATGGCGGCCTATGTCAAACAGCTCGAAGAACGGGACCAGGAGGAAGGGGTCGGACTGGAGACCGCACCCAAAGGCAAAGGCAACGGCAACGGTCACGCCAACGGCCATGATATGGAAGACGCGCTCCAGCGTTTCCTCCAGCAACGCAAAGATGACAAGGATGAGGATGAATAAGGCCGGGCAGCAGCTGTAGCCCGCCACCAGACACCCGGCATGGACAACACCGTATACATGGTCAACCTGGGCTGCCCCAAGAACCTGGTCGACGGAGAGGTGATGCTCGGCCTGCTGGCCCAGGCCGGTTACACCATGAGCCTCGATCCAGATCAGGCCGGCATCCTGATGGTCAACACTTGCAGCTTTATCGACGAGGCCAAGGAAGAGTCGATTGAAACGATTCTTGAGCTGGCCGCCTACAAAGCGCACAGCCCGGCCAAGCAACTCATCGTGACCGGCTGCCTGGCCCAGCGCTACGCACCCGAGCTGCGGGCCTCCTTGCCCGAGGTGGACGTGTTTGTCGGCACCGGCGAGTTTCTGCGCATTACCGACATTCTGCGCGCCAAGCGGGCCGCCCTGGACGGTCCGGTCTCGTATGTTGGCGCGGGCCATATCCTGCCCGATCAGACCACCCCGCGCGTCCCGACCACGCCGTTTTACTCCGCCTATCTCAAGGTCGCCGAGGGCTGTAACCATCAGTGCGCCTTCTGCATCATCCCCAAGATTCGGGGCCGGCAGGAGAGTCGTTCCATCGACTCGCTGCTGGCCGAAGCCGAGAGCCTGGCCGCCCAAGGCGTGCGCGAACTCAACCTGATCGCCCAGGATCTGACCGCCTACGGCCGGGAGCGGCGCGACGGCACCACCCTGCTGGGGCTGCTGCGGGCGCTGTGCCGGGTGGACGGCATTGACTGGCTCCGCCTGCTGTACTGCTACCCCAATTATCTCGACGCGGCCGTGTTGCGCTGCATCGCCGAGGAAGACAAGATCTGCCCCTACATCGACCTGCCCCTCCAGCACATCAGCGACCGGATGCTGCGGGCCATGCGCCGAGAAAAAAGCGGGGACGGCATTCGGCGCCTGCTGGACCGGATTCGGACCCATATCCCCGGCGTCGTGCTGCGCAGCTCTTTTATCGTCGGCTTTCCGGGCGAACAGGAAGAAGATTTTCGGCAGCTGCTCGACTTTATCGGCGAAGCGGAAATTGATCACGTTGGCGTCTTCCGTTACTCGCAGGAAGAGGGCACGCGGGCCGGACTGATGGCGGACCAGGTCGAACCGGTGCTCAAACACGAGCGCTGGACCCGGCTCATGGAACGCCAGTATCAGGTCGTGCGTAAAAAGCAGCTGTCGCTGATCGGCGCCGAGCTGCCCGTCCTGATGTGTGACACCGACGAACAGGGACGGGTGTGGGGTCGCACGCGCGGTCAGGCGCCCGATATCGATGGGGTGGCCTATTTCCCCCAGGAAACCCAGGCGGCCAGCGGAGAGATTGTGCCGGTGCGCATCGTCGGCGCGACCGGGTATGATCTGAACGTGCAGCGGCTGCCCGGGTCGCTGCCGACAAACGGTTGACTTTGAGTGGGTTGTTTATTAGAGTGGGGCACTTTTCAGAAATCGAGCCGGAGAGGGAAGGTCGCATGCGAAAAACGTTTCTGAAAAAGATGCACGAAACGTTGACCGCTCAGAAACAGCAAATCCTGGAGCAGTTGGACGAAGAGTTTCGGGTCGGCAAAGAGGGCACGATCGAAGAGGGCATGGACACCTATGACCTGGCCAGCGAAGAGCGCGACCGGGAGATCAATCTGATTCTGAGCGACCGCGACCGGGATAAACTCCAGGCGATCGAAGACGCCCTCGAACGCATCACGTCTGGTGACTACGGCCTGTGCGATATGTGTGAAGAAGAAATCACGCCCCAGCGGCTCGAAGCCCTGCCGTTTACCCGCTTGTGTGTGTCCTGCCAGAGCGATATCGAAAAAGAGGCCAAACTGCACCGCCGCACCGATGACGACCGTCTCCGCCGACGCGGATCGCTGGTCGATCTCGACGACGACGGCGTCTGAACACGACCGTTCCTCCCTCTCCAAACGGGGCATCTCAGACCGAAAAGACGAACGATGATGACCACTTCATCAGGAAGGGATCATCGTCCACCTTTGTCCGAAGTTCCTCCGCGCAACTCTCTTGCCGCCCTTTTTGCTGCCGCAGTCGCGGCCGTCGATCCGGGGCGACTCATCCAAGACAGCCTCACCCGGCAGGCCAACCGACTCAGCGTCCGGGTCGGCGGCCGGACGACTCACTTCCCCCTCAACCACAACGCCTTCATCATTGGCGCGGGCAAGGGTGCCGGTCGGATGGCCCAGGCCCTGCTGCCGCTGCTGGGCGAACACCTGATTGGGGGCAGCGTCGTCGTGCCTCAAGATGCGGTCCTCAGCCTTGATCCCGTTTCGGTCATCGCCGCAGAGCATCCCCTGCCGGGCTCGGGCAGTCTGCGCGGCGGCACCCGGTTGGCAGCCCTGCTGGCTGAGCGCGGCCCGTCCGATCTGGTCTGTTTTTGCCTGACCGGAGGGGCGTCGAGTCTGCTCGTCGGGCCGGTTCCGGGCGTCTCGCTCGAAGACAAGCTGACGATGAACCGCCTGCTCTTGGCCTGTGGGGCAGACATTCAGGAAATCAACACGGTACGCAAACACCTGTCCCGGCTGAAAGGCGGACAGCTGGCCCGCCTGGCGGCTCCTGCGAGCGTGATCAGTTTTATTCTGTCGGACGTAATTGGCGATGATTTGAGTACGGTCGGCTCGGGGCCGACGGTTGCCGATCCGACGACATTTGCCGAGGCGTGGCGCATCCTGGAACGCTATGAGCTGTTGACCGTCAGCCCTGAATCGGTCACCCGCCATCTGTCGGCCGGTATGCGGGGGGGCATGGCAGAGACACCCAAGCCGCACGACCCAATCTTTGCCCGGGTCCACAACTACCTGCTCGGTTCCAACCGGCTGGCGCTCGAAGCGGCGGCCTCAGACGCCCGGCAACGGGGCTTTGACGTCCACATGCTTCCCGAACCCGTGGCCGGCGACACCACGCGGGCGGCCCGCGTTTTTGCCCAGCAGATCCGAACCCGCCTGGCACGAGACCGCAGCCCTTCGTGTGTGCTGGCCGGCGGAGAAACAACCGTTCAGCTGACAGGAAACGGCAGAGGCGGACGCAACCAGGAATTTGCCCTGGTCGTCGCCCAACAGCTCCAAGACGAGGCGGGCTGGACCCTCCTCAGCGCCGGAACAGACGGCCGAGACGGTCCGACCGACGCGGCAGGCGCCTATGTCGATGGGACCAGCGTCCGCCGGGCGTGGGCCAAGGGGCTCGATCCGTCCGCCGCCCTCAGCAACAACGATTCGTACACCTTCTTTGCCGCGCTGGGCGATGTATTCCAGCCGGGTCCGACCGGCACCAATGTCATGGACATCAAAATCGCGCTGATTGAGCCGCCGCCAAGTTAATCGGCCCACGCACCAGACATAGCGCTGTTCGATTCACAGGGATTCCATGCGCGTCACCCACGCATCGAACCGTGGGCACTCGTCGCGGATCGTATCCAAGCCGATTTCTTCGGCCAGCAGGGGACCATGCACGACTTTTTGGTACTGCGGCATCACTTTCTCAATCCGCTTGCTCGGCGCCGTGTCGCGGTTGTCGTTGATGTCCTCGGGAGTCGGAAACTGCGAGCGGGCATTCCGTAGTTCCTCAACGTTCTCCGGCATACCTATATCGCCCACACGCGCAAAGGCACTCACGTCCGAGAATAACAGGCCCTCGAACTCATACTGCTGGACGTAGGGAAACACTCTCGTTTCGTTCCAACTGCGAGCAATTCTGCTACCGATTTGCTCATGCAGATACTCCTCCAACTCATCGACCGTTCTGTTGCCCTTGTCTTTGAACCCATAGAAGTCAACCAGCGACGTTACGGCGTTGAAGTCTGGGTACAACCGAACCATCTCCTGCGTAAGGCGTTCCACCGTGACGTTGCCGCCACCCTGACCGGTACTGCGAGCGCGTCCCAGCAAGACCGGAGTTGGTTCGACGTTCCTTCTCCGTAGATAGTCCGCGAGCACCTGCTTGACAAATTCTTCCTCGGTTCGTCCCTCGACCGATATGGCCAGACGAATCACGGACGGCCCCCGAGCAGGTTCTTCTGCCACAGCTCGCCGGTCGTAAAATTATCGTCAAGCCAAACCCGATAGGCATCCGGGTCGAGACGCTTAAACTGCGTCTGTCCATCCCGCAGTTCCACGACAACAATTTCGTTAAGGTCGAACGCATCAACGAGTAGGGGCGACTGGGTTGCCACAATGACCTGCTTTTTCTCGGCAAGCGCCTTAATCATGCCGCCGACCAGAGCGATGGCCGCCGGATGCAGGCCGAGTTCCGGCTCGTCCAGCAGGAGCACGTCCGGGAGCATCTGCGGTGGCAGGTTCAACAGGGTCACGAGAGCAAAGAAACGTAGCGATCCGTCGGACGTGAGATGCGCGCCGAAGGTCTTGTCCATGTCCTTGGCCTTCCACCGCAGCGATACCTTCCCGTAGCTCTCTTCGATCTGAAAGCGGTCGAAGACTGGCAATACTCTGCTGATATGACGGCAGATCGTTTCAAACCGTTTGATGTCCTCGTGTTCCAGTCTGTGCAGGACAGCGGCTAGATTGCCACCGTGCGTGTGCAAAGTGTTGTTGTCTTCTGCGTCCCACCGTTTCTTGAAGTTCGAGCTATCGGAGGTGTCGTGAAATTGATAGACGGAGCAGCTTCGCAGCAACCCGAGGATGACCTTGGCATAAGCCTTGGCATAAGACTGTTCGAGTTGCTGGATCACTCGCTCGATTTGTTGGGCAATCTGAGCCGGAGGATTCACAGATTGAGCGGCTTCGACGATCTCAGCTTCCCGATGACCACCGCTTCCGATGGGAAAACGTCCTATCGGCTCCCAGAAGCCTTCCGACCCAGCACCGACCGCCTCCTCGGTAAAGATCAGCCGGTCGGGTTGGGCGTAGGACAGCGCAAAATCGTACACTAACAGAGGAGCATCGCTCTCGTCCCTATCCACTGTGATTTCTGCCTGGATGCGTGGGGTAGTAATGTTCCCGCCGTACAACTGATCGTCGGCCCCACCGCATCTCTCGACGAACTCGCCGAACTGGCGCCGCAGCATCCAGCTCAGCATGTCGAAGAAGCGGATGAAATTGGACTTGCCCGAACCGTTGGCGCCGATCAGGACGGTCGCGTTGGTCAAGTTCGACAACTCGACATCGGCCAGAGACCTGAAGCCACGGATACGAACAGAGTCGATCTTCGTCATAGTCATTGGATGTGGTCTCCATAGTCCCGGATGTATACCACGAACAAGCACCTCCGCAACAAAAGCGTTGATTTCTCTCCCACGACCGGCCTATATGACCGGTGAGAGCAGTCACACACAAGGAAGCATTGCATGCAGTACACGTTTCTCAGTCGGACCGGTGTCAAAGTCTCACGCCTGTGCCTCGGCTGCATGAGCTATGGCTCATCGTCGTGGCGGCCGTGGGTCCTGGACGCCGAAGGTGCCGCGCCGTTCTTTCGACGCGCGCTTGAGGCCGGGGTCAACTTCTTTGACACGGCCGATGCCTACTCTGTCGGTGTCAGTGAAGAGGTGACCGGTCGCCTGCTGCGCGAGTACGCCAACCTCGACGAGGTGGTGCTGGCCACCAAGGTCTTCTTTCCCATGTCCGAGGGACCGAATATGGGCGGCCTATCCCGCAAGCACATTGAGCAGGCGTGCGAGGCCAGCCTGAAGCGCCTCGGTGTGGAGGTCATCGACCTGTATCAAATCCATCGGCTCGACCCGCACACCCCCATAGAGGAAACCCTGGCCGCGCTTGACCGGCTGGTGAGCCAGGGCAAAGTCCGCTACATCGGCTCCAGCTCCATGTACGCCTGGCAGTTCATGCGCGCCCTGTCCATTTCGGAACGCAACGGCTGGGCACGTTTTGTGACGATGCAGAATCACTACAATCTGGTCTATCGCGAAGAAGAGCGGGAGATGATGCCGCTGTGCGAAGCAGAAGAGATTGCGGTGATTCCGTGGTCCCCCCTGGCCCGTGGCATGCTGGCCGGGACGCGAACGACCCTCGGAGACGATTCGACGACGCGCTCCAAAAGCGATGGCGCCGATCAAATCCTGTACGATCAAGCCTCGGACTGGGACGTGGTCGAGACGGTCAAAACCGTGGCGCGGCAACGTGGCGACAAGCCCGCCCAAGTCGCCCTCGCCTGGCTGCTCTCCAAGCCGGCCGTCGCCGCTCCAATTTTGGGCGCAACCCGGCTGTCCCATCTGGATGACGCGCTACAGGCCGTCGATATCACCCTCTCTGACGAGGAAATCACCACGCTTGAAGCGCCCTACCAGCCCCATCCGGTCAGAGGCATTCAACCCAGCCGTCCGCTGCGCAGCCGTTGAGCCAACTGGAACAGGCAGCTTCGGCTAGGAACATAACGGCCCAAGGAGGGATTCACGATGAGTACAGCACAATCGACCCGCGTCCACCTGATTACCGGCGGCTATCCGGCCGGCTCTCCCGCCGGACATGATATGGACTACGCCCGCCTGCGTCTTCTGCAACTGCTGGGCGAAACCCCGAATCTGACGACCACCGTCGGCAACGATTTCAGCGATCTGGCCAAGTGGCTGCCGTCCTGTCAGCTGGTCATTACCTATGTGGCCGGTCCGCACCTGAACGACGAACAGAGCCCCATCATGCAGCAGTGGCTGGAGGATGGCGGGCGCTGGCTGGGGCTGCACGGCACCAGCGGCGGCCGAGCCGCTCCGGTTGGAGACGACCGGCGCGTTCGCAAAATGGTCAAGACCAGCCACCACGCCGTGTTGGGCAGTTTCTTTCTCAACCACCCGCCGTTGTGCAAGTTCCGAGTCGAGGTTGCCCAGCAGGACCACCTGCTGACACACGGGCTGCCGGCGTCTTTTGAGGTGACGGACGAGCTGTATCTGATTGAGCTGCAAGAGCCGGCCAGCAGTCAGATCCTGCTGACCACCCAGCTGCCGGCCGATCCGTCGCCCCCCGGCTTCGGCTTTGTGTACGACGCCGACACCGCCCTGCTGCCGGACGGCAAGACACGAGTGCTGGGCTATACGCGGGACATCGGCAAGGGCGGGGTTGCCTATATCGCCCTCGGTCACTGTCACTCACCGCTCAACAATGTCCAGCCCTTTGTCGATGCCAGTGTGGAGGAGTCGGGCACGACTCCGGTCTCGTTTCGGGGTTCGTGGGAGACCGCCGCGTTTGCGCAGCTGGTGCGCAACGGCATCGCCTGGGGGAGCGCTCCGGCCGTCTAGGCGGACCGGATTCCGAGCAGGACGCCAACTGGGGAGCGACGATTGTCGCCCCCGCAACGTTCATCCGTCAGCGATGATCGCCAAACGCCTCGTCGCGCGTCTTGGCCCGCTGGGCGCCGGCCAGGCTGTCCTCGCCCTGCTCCAGACGGTACACCCGGGTCAGCGCATAGGTCTGAAAGGCGCCCGTGACGCCGGTCCGAAACCCCATCTCGTCCTGCATCTGGTTGATGGCGAACTTTGCCGTGCGTAGGGCGAACGCGTCTTGCAGGGCAATGCGCTGGGCCAGCGCCATGGTTTCCTGGGCCAGCGTGTCGCGGGACACGACCCGGTTCACCAGCCCTCTGCGCTCGGCCTCGTGGGCGGTCAGCCAGTCGCCGGTGAACAGCTGCTCCTTGGCTTTGCGGAAGCCGATATCCCACGGCAGACTGAAATACTGCACGTGAGCGCCCGCCCAGCGCACCGTGCGGTCACAAAACTTGGCGTCGTCCGCAGCAATAATCAGGTCACACGCCGAGGCCAGCATCAGGCCGCCCATGATGCAGTAACCCTGCACCTGGGCGATGGTCGGCTTTGGAAAATCGCGCCAGCGCAGGGTGTTTTCAAAGTACAGCTGCCAGGTCCGTTGATATTCGTGGGCGGTCCCTTTTTTCATGGGCCGCTGGCGCTGGTCGGCCAGCTCCTGCGGGCTGCCGATATCGTGGCCGGCCGAAAAATGCTCGCCGGCGCCGGCCACAATGACCACCTTGACCGCATCGTCCTCTGCGGCCTGGGCCATGGCCTGATCAAACTCCTCGAGCATGATACGGCTCTGGGCGTTCAGCACCTCGGGCCGATTGACGGTCAGGGTCAGGACGGCCTCGTTCCGCGCAAGCGTCAGCGTCTGGTATGCCATCGTCGGGCTCCTTTCTGGGACAGTTGGAAAACTCTGCGACAACAAAACGTGATAACAGATAGGTCCCACAGGACATCACGTTTCCCTCTGTGCTACAGTCCCTGGCAACACCAAGGAGGCCAGCAATGAAAGTCATCGCAGACCTGTGTGTCGTCCCGGTCGGGGTGGGCGTGTCGGTCTCAGCCCACGTCGCCGCCTGCCAGCGCATTCTTCAGGAAGCCGGCCTGACAACCCAGCTGCACGCCTATGGGACAAACATCGAGGGCGAGTGGGATACCGTCTTTACAGCCATCAAAGGGAATCGTGATAACAAAAAGAATCCCAAGGAGATCACGATTCCCTTTGTCAAGCGCTGCCACGAGGTGGTCCATGATATGGGCGCGCCACGGATCTCGACCAGCCTGAAGATCGGCACCCGGACCGACCGCGTACAGACCATGGCCGACAAAGTGTCGAGCGTTGTCCGCAAGATGGCCGAGCCGGCGGGCTGAAACCCCGGCTCAGCCTGCCGGCCTAGCTCATATCGCCCATCAGATCGAAGTGGACCTTGCGGGTCTTGAACAGCCAGCGGTCGCCCTGCTTGACCAGGGTGTCTTCGTAGCGGCCGGCCAAGCCGTTCACCAGGGCGCTCTCGCCCTTGGAACGCACGACCACGATATAGCTCTTGGCCGTGGCTTCCTCGCCGTTGACCTTGATGATCTCATTCATCACGCAGTGCTTGACCAGGGGCGCGCCGTCTTTCATCGGCACCCGACCCGGGATGGCCCGCACAAAAGCGCGCAGCGCCTCTTTGCCCTCCTGAACCCCGTTGGCGCCGGCGTCAAACCGGCCGTCCTCGGCAAACAGGTCCACCCACTCGTCAAACTCGCCGCCATCAAAGTGGAAGCAGTAATTGGCAATCGTCTCGTGAATGGCATCTTTCTCTTCCAGAACCGTCGTCATGGCGTCCCTCCTTACTGTTGATACCGCCGTCCTAGCATTTTTTTCCGCTCCCGCCCAGCTTGCTTTGGTCCGAGCGGTGGTGGTAAAAAAGCTCTCGGTAATGACCGATCCCTCGGAAGAGATCACCGAGAGCTTTCAAAGCCGTCGGTGATGACCAATTCCCCGCAAGAAAGTATTCCAGAGGCAGTGTGATGGATTCTCAACTCGAAGCTCTTCTCAATCGGCTGCTCGAAGCAGAACGCGCCGGCCACCAACTGCTCGACGCGATGGGCCAAGAGACGTCCGACTCCGAGGTCAGCGCGTTGCTGGTCAACTTCACCGATGTTGAGGTGAGCGACACCGCCATCCTCGAAGGCTTGATCCGCCTGCACGGCGGAACGCCCTCGACCGAAACCGGCGACTTTGCCGACAAGGTCCTGCGGCTCAGCAGTCTGGCCGACCAGATCAATCTGCTGTCCCAGGGACAGGCCTGGGTTGCCCGCAAGGTCGAGCAGGTCCTGGCCCTCAACCCACCCCCCGACATTGCCGCCTTTCTCAAGGAAATGGCTAACCGCCATCGCCACAATATGGAGTGGGCCCGAGCCGAGGCCATCAAGCTGTCGGTGGCGACCGATCTCCCAGGAAGACATCAGCGCTAGCTGGTTCGGACTGGTGACACCTCAGTTTGCGACCCGCTTCTCCCTCGTCTGCCTGGGACTCGCCGTGTGCGAGTTGGTGTGTCTGCCGTGGCTGATCGGCCTCGACGCGGCCGCCTATCGCTGGGTGCAAACCCTGCGCTCGTGTCGGGCCGATTATCTGGCCAGTCTGCTCAAACATCTGCCGCTGATGGGTCTGTTGATCCTGGGCGGCGTCCCGGTCGCGGTCTTATACCTCCGTCGCCAGTGGGCCGAGGCGTGGCGGGCCAGCTGGGTGATCGGTGGCGGCCTGTTCCTGTGTGAGCTGCTGAAGACCGGCCTGGAACGCGCCCGGCCCAGCGTCCTGACTCCCAGCCTGGTCGGCAACAGCTTTCCCAGCGGTCATGTCAGCGCCGCCCTGCTGATGAGCGGCGTGTTCATTTTTCTGGCCCGGCGCTCCGGTTGGAACGCCGGGCTACGGCACGGCGGAACCGGGCTGTGCGTCGTCCTGTCGGCCCTGATCGTCTGGCAGCGCGTCTACTTCGGCCACCACTGGCTGCTCGACGTGGTCGGGACGGTGTTGCTCGGCGCCGCCTGGCTCAGCTTCGGCCTCTCGCGGCCAGCCCGGCTTCCCATTTCCCGCTCGGCTCTGGCCTGGAGCGTGGGCCTGTTGGCCTGCTACCCGGTTGTTTTATTCTTTCCTCAGGCCAGCCTGAACCTGCCCTCGGTGCGGACAGCCGAGGCCGAGCCAGTGGCTCGGATTTCCTTTGGCGTCGCTAAGCAACACCTCAGCCTGGCCGGCGCCTGGGGCGCGCAGAGCCGCGAGCCGGCCGGGCCGATTACCTGGATGAAACGCGGCGAGGCCGGGCTGGGGCAGGGACAGGCTCAGCCCGGCGCCTATCTGCTGCGCTTTGCCGCCCGCCCCTTTGTCCACGCCCGGACCGAAACGTGCTACCCGCTGAGCGTTCTGATCAACGGCCATCTGGTCGACCGCCAGCTGCTGTACCGGGGCTGGCGGGAGTATGAGCTGTGGCTGGATCCGGCTTGGGTCGTGGCCGGCGAGAACGAGGTACGGTTTCGGGTCGGACCGGATTTTCCGCCGGCCGGCCCCGAACAGCAGACCGTGGCCTTTCGCTCAGTGCGGATAGCCCGCCCCTGAGCGCAGCGCCTAGAAGACGATTTTGACCGTCGGGATGCTCTTGAGGGCGGTGAAGATCACATTCCGCTCTTCTTCGCTGTGGACCTGGAGGGAGAAATGGAAGGACGTGTACTTGCCCGTTCTGCTGCGGTTTGACTCGCTCAGGTGATAGTCGCAATGCTCAAACAGGGTCGGGATGGTGTCCAGGATACGCTGTCGGTCAGCCCCGATGATTTTGTAATACCACTGGCACGGATACCGGATTTCTGGCTTCACAGGATTCCCTCTGTTTGCAAACCGCTCTCCTCTTTCAGACAGACGGGCGTGCCGCCTTGACGCGGCACGCCGTCCCGCTCTTAGTATCCGCCAAAGCCCATATCCGTGGTTGCCTGCGCTTCGGGGTCGGTGCACACATTGACCAGGGCCGGTTTGCCGCTGGCTATGGCGCGCTCGATCGCAGCGCGGATGTCGGCCGGGTTCTCGACAAACTCGCCGTGGCCGCCCAGCGCCTCGACGACTTTATCGTAGCGCTGGTGGCCGAGTTCACGTCCGACATTGCCCATGCCCAGGCCACTGGCGGTCGCCCGACCGGTCTGGCGCGAGGTAAAGCCGGCATTGTTCGACACGACCACGACAATCGGCAGGTTGTGGCGGATGGCCGAGTCCATTTCCATGCCGTTCCAGCCAAACGCTCCATCCCCGGACAAGACCAGAACCGGCTTGTCCGGCTGGGCCGCTTTGGCACCAATGCCGAACGGGACGCCAACGCCCATGCAGCCGTGCGGACCGGCGTTCAGGCTCGTCCCCACGTCATAAATGGGAATCGACTGGCGGGCAAAGTTGAGGATTTCGTGTCCGTCCACCACCAGGATCGTGTCGCGGCTGATGACCTCGCGCACTTCCTGGCACAGACGCAGGGGATGGACGGGTACGGCGTCGGAGTGCAGCAGCGGCGCCGAGCGTTCTTCGTTTGAGCGCTGCTTGGCCGACAGCTGGGCGACCCAGGCCGTTTCCTCAGCCCCGTCGATCTTGCCGGCCGCCTCCTCGGTCAGCTGCTGGAGGACCAGCTTGGCGTCACCAATAATCCCCACCTCAACCCCCCGGTTATGGCCGAGGGAGCGGCCGTCGAGGTTGACATTGATGAACTTGGCCTCGGCCGAAAACCGCGGCGCCCGCAGAAAGGACAGCATGGAGTTGGCCCGAGCGCCGATGACGAGCACCACATCGGCTTCCCGGAAGGCCATGGAGCGGGCGGCCGGAAATGCACGCTGGTGATCTTCGGGCACCACGCCCCGCCCCTGCGGGGTGGTGTAGAACGGAATGCCCGTGGCCTCGACGAAGTGCCGCAGCTCCTGGTTGGCCTCGGCCCACAGCACGCCACTGCCGGTGACGATGATCGGCTTGGCAGCCTGACGCAGCAGCTCGACCGCCCGCCGGATCAGGGCCGGGTCGCCGGCCGGCCGGCTCTCGACCCGATACTGTTGCGGCCAGTACAGGCTATCCTCCTCCACCTTTCCGGCCAGGATGTCGCCGGGCAGGTCCAGGTAGACCGGTCCCTTCTTGCCGTCCA
>WTHE01000675.1 GCA_011523315.1 Candidatus Binatota bacterium | reverse complement strand
GCTGGAAAGACTGACGAAAGATCGACCGCGCCGTCTCATGAAAAATCGCTCCGGTGTTGTAGAAGGGCGTCACAATGCTCGCCGCCGGCGGGGCGGTCGGGTCGGCCGGCGCATAGCCATAGGGCGGACGGCGGTCCGAGGCCGGTGTATTGGTGTAATCGGGCTTGTCTGGATCAATCATCAGATTCGTTCTCTTTGTCCGGCAATTCCTGTGCGGGATTGACGAGTTTCAGCCCCAGGCCCAGCCGTCCCCACCGACTGGTTTGCCAATACTCGGCCCGCTCCTGCCAGGCCGCCCGTTGCGCTTCCAGCCACGCCTTGCCTTGCTCCAACTCGCCGATCCATGCCTGCTGCTCCTGCACCACACGTTCCCGTTCCTCCGCCTGCGTCTGCCACGTTGCCCGTTGCGCTTCCAGCCACGCCTTGCCTTTCTCCAACTCGCTGGTCCACGCCTGCTGCTCCCGTACGGTCCGCTCGCGTTCCTCTGCCAGCTCCTGCCAGCGCTGGGCCTGGTCTTCCAGCCAACTCCGTCCCCGATCCAGCTCAGCCGCCCACTCCCGCTGCTCCAACACGGCTTCCACAGCCTCGGCTAAGAGCTGCGCCTGGGGCGTTGCGCCCCGGCGTCGGGTGTAATAGGCGACAGCCCCGCGCATCGCACGCCCATGCTCCTCCACCCCCCGTTCGTATTGATACTGGTGCGAGGCATTGTCCACGTGCCAGCGGTAGCGCACCAAGGTATCGCGGAGAAACCCGACCCGCCCCTCAAGGCACAGCTTCATCCACATCTCATAGTCGCAGGTGTAGCCGAGCGTTTCATTGAAGCCGCCGGCCACAGCCAACTGCTCCCGTCGGGCAATGACGGTCGGCGCGCAGATACAATCTCCATGCAGCAGCAGTTTGCGGAAATACGCCTCGCCCTCTTCCACAAAGTCCGCCTCCGCTTTTTCCCTCCACTCAGCCACACGCTTCGGGGCTCCGGCTTCCACAACGACTTCTGCCCGCGAATGCACCAGGCTGAGACTGGGATCAGTGTCGAACAGCGCCATCTTGCGGGCCAGATTATCGGCCAGCATGACATCATCCTGGTGGAAGACACACACAAACTCGCCCCGCGCCACGCCGACCGCCACGTTCCAGTTGCCCGGAATACCCCGCTGGTGCGGGTTCCGATAGATGCGGAGGCGAGGATCGTCGAATGTCTGGAGAATGTCCAGCGTCCGATCGCTTGAGCCGTCGTCAACCGCCACGATCTCAAACGCGGTATAGCTCTGCTCCAACACGCTCCGCACGGCTTCGGCCACATATGCCTCGCCGTTATAGGTCGGCAGACACACGCTCAAGCGCGGCCGTGCCGGGTCGGGGGGCGTATCCCTGAGCAGACGGGGCTGCGCCGCCGGGCCGGAGGTCTCCGAAGCTTTTGGCTTCTTCATCCCCTGCGAGATGGAGGAACCGGACTGCCCCAACACCTCCTGATACGTCCGCTCGACATCCTGCGCGTAGGCGTCGGCGTCACGCCAGACAAAGCGGTCCGGCTTGAGCCGGGCCAGCAGCCCCGGCTCGTCCAGCAGACATCGCAGGCAGCGCCGCAGGTCTGCGGCATCCTCCGGCTCGAACAGCAGCCCGTTGCGGCCGTCCTCAATGACATCGGGCAGGGCTCCCCGCCGGGCGGCAACCACCGGCAGACCGGCCTGGAGCGCCTCGCGGATCACCAGAGAGAACGTCTCTTCCCAGATGACGGGCATGACCAGCACATCATGCTCGGCCAGGATAGTCTGGAGCGCCGAGCGCTCGTACACGCCCCCCCAGTGGACGGACAGGCCCGCAGCGTCCTCGCGGAGTTGTTCGGCATAAGCCCGCCTGGCCGCAACCTCAGCCCCGTAGAACGAGGCATGAACCCGGTCGGCGGACATGCCCTTGAGGGCGTCGATCAGAACGTGTGCGCCCTTGTGGGGCAGCAGGACGCCGACATACACAATCCGCAGCGGCTGGCCCGGCGACCGCGCTGCACCCGCCGCCTCTGACTGAGCGGGCCTGTTCCGACCGGCTCCGGGCGGCAGGGGCAGGCCCGGGGCAATGACCTGGAGCCGGTCGTGCAGAAAGGGGAACTCGTCCGTCATCCGCCGGGCCAGAAAGGCCGACGGCGCGATCACCCGCTGCGGGACCCGTAAGACCTGCGTCATGAACGTGAAACGGTGACGGGCGGCTTCGGCCGAGGCAAGGTCGTGGAGACACGCCACGCAGCGCTCGCCCTGCTGCGGCCCCGGACACAGCCGGTCGGCACGATCAATGAGCTGGATTAAGTGACAGGCGAAGAAGAAGTCGTGCAGGCTCAGCAGCGTGGGATAGCCAAGGCTGGACACACTGGGAATGAGGCTGGCCGACAGATGGGCGACCTGCTGGAAATGGACGATATCAGCCCCACACCGATCCAGGAGCCGGCGAAAGGCAGCATCAAAAAAGGGATTATCGTAGTGGAGGCGAAAGGCTGTCGTCCGGGTATAGTTATTGACGATACGGACGATGTGCGGCCCGTGCTCGTCCTGCTCTTCCTGGAAACTGAACTCCTCCCGTTCAGGCGCAGCGGTCCGTCCGATAATTGTCACCTTGTGCCCGCGCGCCTGCAGCGCGCGCGACAATTCCAGGGTCAGGATCTCAACGCCGGCCCGCTCCTGCGGCGGAAGCCCGTGTACGACTTGGACAATGTTCATAAGTGAGTTTCCAGTGGTGAGTCTCTAGTGGCGAGTGGTTAGTTCAGAAACGACAAACTGGCAACTGACCACTAACCACTCCCCCCCCTTACTGGCTCTTGAGATGCGCCTGGTACGAGAACCACGTCTGGAGCCAAGCCGGGAATGTGTCGGCCCGCTCACCACACCATATCCCCAGGCGGGCGGCCAGGTGCCAGCCCAAGGCCGGCAGCGCCCAGCGAAACACGACCTGCGTCCTGGTCTGCCCCCGCTCCCGCGCCCAGAAAGCCAGGTCGGTGCGGACAGTCCGCGCAGCCGCCGGCAAACACGTGGCAAGACGGCTCGGCGGCGGCTGGCCCGCCTCTTG
>WTHE01000044.1 GCA_011523315.1 Candidatus Binatota bacterium | reverse complement strand
GGTGTGACAGGGTTGAGGAAATCTGGCCAATCGCCGCCATCCGCTCGTTGCGCACCAGCTCCCGGGTCATGTCTTGCAGCTGGAGGTTTTGGCGGACGATCTCGGCCCGGCGCAGGGTCAGCGTGCGCATGAATACATGCGCCGCCCCGACCGGCAGGCAGGCCAGATACAGGCCGGCCACCCCGACCGTATTCAGGCCCAGGGTCATGATGGCAACATGGGGAGAGACGAGAAAGACGCCGGTCACGAGCAGCGAGGGCAGGCTTGAGGCAAAATCCAGCCCCGGCGTGTACAGCACGCCATAGCGCAAACGGTGCTGCCAGCCATAGCCCAGGGCGAACACCATCCATCCGCCGAGTTCGCTCAAGACAAACAGCACCAGGGGGCCGAACTCGCCGATCTGGAGCGGAATCCGACCGCCTCCAGATCGGTACACCGCGTAGCGGGCAAACAGGGTAATCAGCAACAGAGACACCAGTTCCAGCGTGCGCCAGCCCGGATGGGCGTCGTCACGGACCGTGCTCGGAATCGTGTTCACGCCGCGTCCCTGCAACACCAGGCTGAGCGGAACCATCAGACCGACACTCAGGACAAGAACCGGCAGGGCGAACAGACCCACGGCGTACACCAGGGTGCCGGCTGCGGCCAGCAGGACGAGGGACAGAAAAAAGTCTTCACCGACCTCAATGAACAGGAGGGCGCCGAGGCCCAACAGGGGCAGAAACGCCCAGTACAGTCCGATATAGCCCAGGTTGAAGGCAAACACGCCGGCCACGGTCAGCACGCCGCCCACCCCCGCCACAGGGAAGCCTGATCTCAATTCATGGATCGAGGACATCACGATTCCCTGTGTCCACCAGGCAGGCCCGACAGACGGACAACGGCCGAGCCGGCCCGGGCCGAGCGACCGCGCCTAGTCCCGGCCGGTCAGAAACCAATCGAGCCATGGCAAACGCTCGAAGAGCAAAAAGTCATAGCCGGGATGTGTCGGCTGAAAATCCGCATCGCTGAGAGAGACGTTGAGACGCAGCTGACGGAAGGCATGGCCCTCGGCCAGCCGATCATTCCAGTCAAACAGCTCCAGCCTGATCGGAATACGACGCCCAATATCCCAGTACATCACCATCCGGTAGTGGGGGTAGATCCGCCAGCGACTGTTGGGAAAGACGAACTCGAACACATAGCAGGGACGCTCGGTATACCGCACGACGCCCAGAAAGCGCGCCTCCAACTCGTCCTGCAGCCAGCCCTGCAACAGCTGGTGCTGGGTGCGTTCGACCAGCCGGTTCAGGCCGAAATCGGTAATCGGATAGGGATGACCACGCTGGGCGATATAGCCCCCGGGGTCAAGGTCGCCAATGAGCGGCAGACCGCCGAGCGTCGTCCGCACCCGGATCCGTCCGGCATTCCAGCCGCGACGGTAGAGGGCGGCCGTCGACCCGTCGAGCTGCACATAGACATCGAAGGGGCGGCGAAACTTAAACGGCAGCTGGCCCAGGACGGCGGTCGCCCCGGCCCGCTCGGTCGTCATGGTCCAGACCCCGGTGTAGTCGCTGATCTCGGCATAGCGCTGGCCCCAGTGTCGCACGAAGCCGCGAATGTCAACCGTGGCCGTGGTCTGGGGGAAGGCGGCCGTCTCGTCCACGCCCGCGGGCTGCCCTCCGACGCGGTCAAACACATCTACGGTCAGCCCGCTATTGACCTCAAGTGCGGTATAGACCAGCCGCTGTCGGATTTCGCCGCGCGGCCCACGCAGGGTCAGACCGACCGGCAGGCCGGTCCCGCGCTCAATGATGAACTCGTAGACCGCCACCGCATTATCCCGAAAAGGGATCAGAAAAGCCGGGACGGACAGCAGGATCTCACCATCCTCCAGCTGCGGATCGTCGGTCCGGGCCTGGACCAACTGAAGGCTGCGGTCCGAGGCCGGTCGGCGCGACAGGGCGAGCAGGGCGCCGAGCCATTCGTGCACATCTTTCAGGCTGGAGACAAAGGGCTCGCTCAGCCCGATCAGGGGCACGCTGACTCTGACATAGTTGAACCACCCGCCCAGGGTCAGCAGAAAGTTGCCGTTATTCCACCCAGGTCGGGCTTGCAGCGTGGTGCCGGCATACGGCCCGGTCTGCCAGCTGAGCACCAGAAAGCCGGGTTTGCGGAACAACACCCGGATTTCTTCCCGGTGCGGTTCGTGTCCGGACGTCCAGGTTTCCCGGTGGAGCGTGCCGCGATAATCGGTCAGCCGAAAATAGGCCGCACGACACTCGGTCAGCAGGTCTTGGACCTGGGTTGCGACTGGAGCGGCAGCCGCCGGAGTCTGGCTGCCCCAGACCCACAGCCATCCCACTCCGTACACCAGGCACGTGGCCCACCACTTCATGGCTCTCCCAGTCCGGCCTTGAGGGCCACGATGGCGGCTTTTGTGCGGTCGTTGACCTGCAATTTACGGAAGATGCGGGCCAGGTGCATCTTGACGGTCAGCTCGCTGATGAACAGCTGGCCGCTTATCTCACGGTTGCTCGCGCCGGTGGCCACCAGCCGCAGGACCTCGTCTTCGCGCGGGGTGAGGGTCTGGACGAGCCGACGTAGCTCTTCGGCCTCCTGATCACGGCGGAACTCGCGCAGGAATTTTGCGGCCAGGTCGGGGTTGAGCAACACCTCCCCGGCCGCCACCCGCCGTAAGGAGTCACGCAATTCTTTGGCCCGGGTATTTTTGAGCAGATAGCCCACAGCCCCGATTTTGAGCGCCCGGAAAATGAGATCGGGATTGTCGTAGCCGGTCAGGATCACGACCTTGGCATCCGGGGCCTGACGACGAACGAGCGCGGTGGCGTCCAGACCGTTCGTCTCCGGCATTTCAATATCCATGAGGATGATGTCCGGCCGACAGCGTTTGAGGAGCGCAGCCAACTGCGCGGCATTTTCAGCCGCCCCGATTACCTCGAAATCGGGCTGTCTTTTGAAAATTTGCTGAACCCCGGATAAAAACAAGGGGTGGTCATCGACAACGACGACCGTGGTCTTTTCCATTGCCAAGAGTGTAAGGGCTGGGCAAAAAA
>WTHE01000554.1 GCA_011523315.1 Candidatus Binatota bacterium | reverse complement strand
ATCGCGCGTGTGACCTGCCCACCGCTCGCCCCGATCGCGCGTAGCAGCCCGAGCTCGCGGATCCGCTGGCCGATGAGGATCGTGAAGACGTTGTAGATCACGAACGCCGCCACCCCGAGGATGACGAAGGCGAAGACGAGCATGATCGTGCGGAAGATCCCGATGGCCTCGTCGAACTCCTCGTTCTGCTCCTCGGTCTGGCCTGGGCGCTGGGGGTCGTGGTCCAGAACCGCCGAGCGCTCAGCGCCCTGACCCACCAGATCGAAACCTTCACCCCCGAGGTTGACCAGGTGCTGGCCGACCAGTCCGAAGCCGACCTGCTGGCCGGGCGCCTGACGGTCCTCGGCACGGAGATGGACAAACGCCTGCTGCCGCTCCTGCGGCGTCTGTCGGACACCATCCCCAACGATATGTATCTGACCGGCTTTCAGTACCGGGAGGGCCGGGTCGAGCTGAGCGGGGTGGCCAAGACCCGGCCCGCATCGGAGCTGGTGGCGGCCCTCAACCGGATCGAATGCCTGAAAAACGTCGCCCCCAAAGCGCCGTTTACAACAACGGCGCAGGGCGAGACCTTCACCCTGGGCGCCGAGGTGGTCCACCCGTGCGCCAGCTGATCCACCTGTGGCAGCGGTTCTCAGGCCGCGAACGCCTGCTGGCCGGAGTGGCCGGGGCGATTCTGGTGCTGGCCGTCCTGCGTTACGGCGTGGTCGATCCGTATCGGGCCTACGTCCAGCGCTTGCAGGAGCGCATCGAGCGCGAGGCGGACAGAGTCAGCCAGATGCGCGAGCGCAAAGACAGCGCTCCCGACCTGGCGCGCTACGTCACAGACCTCCGCCAACAGTTCACGACCCTGGAGGCGCGTTTCATTCCCGAGACCACCCCGGCCCTGGCCACGGCCCAGCTCCAGGAGCGGCTCCAGACGCTGGCCGGCCAGAGCGGCCTGGAGCTTGTCAGCGCCCAAGTCATGAAGGAGCAGCCGCTGGGCGACTATCGCAAAGCGCTGGTGCAGGTCACGCTGCGCGGGGAATTGCCCGCGCTGGCCAACTTTCTGGCCGGGATCGAGTATGGCGACTGGCTGCTGTCCGTTTCCAGCCTGGAGATGCGCAGCGCGTCAGGCCGCCGCAGCCGCGCACGACGGCGCAGGGCACGGCGGCGTACCACAGCACAGGCCAACAAGTCGCTCAACATCACCCTCACCGTCGGGGGCGTGATGCGACAGGCCGACGCCTCCTGAGGGGAGCACCGTATGCGATTCCAACGCGTTATTCACATGGTCTTGCTGCTCGGTGTGTGCGGCCTCGGCTGGCAGGTGTTTGTGGCCTGGAGTGGCGTCCGGCCGCCTGTGGCGGCCGAGGCGCCGGCCGACCTGGACACCGCCATCCCAACGCTTCCTCGGGCCCAGTCGACGACCGGAAGACGGCTGGCCGGCGTGATTACCGCCAAGAATCTGTTTGCCCCCGACCGGCGGCCGGCACGGAAAATCCCCCCGCCGAACCCGGACGAGCAAAAAATCGTTATTCCGCCGCCCGACCACCTCAAGCTGGTCGGCGTTTTCATGGCCGACGGCCGTCTTGAGGCGCTGTTTGCCGATGCCTCCAAGGGCGGCAAGGTCACCCGGGTGCGTTCCGGCGACAGCTTCGACGCCTATCAGCTGACCCGGCTGACGCACTCCGATGCCACGCTCGCCCTTGGCGCGGGCGGAGAGGAAGTCAGCCTCAGTCTCAATATCCAGAAGAGCAGCGAGGCGGTAAAGGCGCCGCGGACCAAACAGCCCCGGCGACAGGCTGCGGCGACAGCGCAGGACGCCGAGGGCAAAGCCGACACCGCAGCCTCGCCGCTGGTCCTGGGCAGCGACGCCGTCCAGACGCCCGCCACCCAGGCTGCGGAAAAAGTCGAGACAAAAGACGGCGGGAAAGACGAAGCCACCAGCATTCGGCAGAATATCCGTCAGCTCCAGCGACAGCTGCGAGAAATCCGTCGCCGTCGCGCCCGCGAGCGCCGGGAGGCCCGGGATGCGGAGCGGGCAGCCCGCTCAGAACGCCAGTCCGAACGCCAGGCAGACCGCCAACCTGAGGAACGGGACAGTTAGTCCCGCCCGCATATGCACAACACGGGAGGACAGGTGGAAAAACGCTGGCGGTTTGTTCGCACGCTCCGGCTGAGTCTGGCCGTCATGCTCGGCCTGTGGGCTGTTGGCCCGCTGCCTGCGGCCTTCGCCCAGCCCGCCGACGAGGCGGCCGTGGAACCCGCCGAATCACCCGACGGCGACGAGGCGACCGCAGAACCCGGCCTGCTCACCGTCAACTCGGACGCCGTGCGGCTCAATTTTGAGGGCGCCGACATCCGCGAGGTGATCCACACCATTGCCGCGACCCTGGGCATTCACTACATCATTGATCCGCGCGTCCAAGGCCAGGTCACCATTCGGACGGCCAGCGATATCCCACGCGACGAGCTGTTGCCCATGTTCCACCAGATTCTGCGCAGCAGCGGGGTGTCGGCCAACCTGGTTGACGGCATCTACCATATTGTCCCGGTCGCCGAGGGCAAAACCAAGGCCGTGGTGCCCCAGAGCCGCGCCGAATATCAGCAGCTGCGCGCCGAGGACCGCTTTGTCATCGAGGTCGTCAAGGTCAAGCATGTGGCGGCCGAGGAGATGGCCAAAATCCTCCAGCCGTTCATCTCGCCCGGCGGCGACGTGCTGGCCTATCCGCGCGCCAACCTGGTCGTCATTTCCGACCTGGCCCTGAATGTCCGCCGCCTCAAGCAGATGGTCGGGGTGTTTGACACGGATACGTTTCGTGACCTGCACGCTCGGGTGTACCGGATTGAGCACGCCGACGCCGAGGATCTGGGCGAGGAACTGGCCAGCGTGCTCGAACCCTACGGCGTGGTGATGACCGATGTCGCCGCCCGGCATGGGGTGTTCGTCGTGCCACTGGCCCGCCTCAACGCCGTTGTGGTGATTGCGTTCAATCCCGAGGTGTTCATCCATGTCGAAAAATGGATGCAGGTGCTCGACGTGCCGCCCGAAAAGGGCGGCGGTCGCATCGTGCATGTG